>NZ_JACJDO010000015.1:0-85143 GCF_014163535.1 Pseudoalteromonas sp. SR45-4 | reverse complement strand
AAGGTTTAGTGTCATTGAAAGATATTTGGATCAATATTCATTACGGGAGATGAACCGCCCATTGCGGACCCGCATGATGGGTGGTGTGGGGGCTGGAGGTTAGAGACCTCCGGCTACCCGATTAGGCAATTTCACTCATAGGACGCTTTGATTTTCCCCAATGTATCCCGATGGAAATTATTAGTAACATTGAGTTATTAGCTATCATTATCCAGGGTCTTAATTCCGTAGGGAAAATACTAATTACAAAAGGAATAATAGATATTGAAAACCCAATTGTTGTTAATATAATCGAAGGGTATAAGAAAAAGAATCCCCAACTTTGCTTTTTATATAACCCTACCGCAGATATAAATAACAATATTACCCATACGATTATTAGTAAATTATTAGCTAGAGTTAATCCAAACGAACCTATCATCGATAATATTTGCCAATTAACAAGTAACGTAAGGACAATAAGAAACGAAATAGCCTTCTGTCCATATTTATATAATGACTCTTGCATATTTACCCCTGTTGCCTAACGCCTTGCTAAGCGGAAATTAGCAGTAGGCTATAATCGCGAAGCGATGGCCAACTGTTAATTTTCCGTTTAAGCAACTTGTTATACATTTTCACTCTGAAAACTATCAACAATTTTCTGTACTTCAAGTGGGTTAGTAGTTGACGCTTTATACTCAGGATCTTCTAAGTGTGATTTATTAAGAAGAGTGTTGATCTCACTAGCAATTCGTTTAATATCATCTTCATTAGTTAAATCAAGGTGAGTGAATTCATCTTCTTGTAATTTTTTGAAAATACCAGCTAAGATCATAGCAACTGAAACTTGATACTTGTTCCCTCTTTTTGATGAAACGCCATAAATTTCTTTAGAAAATGGTTGTTCCGTAACTACTGTTAATGCCTCTATAAATTTATTAAAACCATTAAATAACTCTTTTGTTTTCTCCAGCCCAACTAAATCAACCTCTTCAAACTCACTTTCTGATTTTTGCTTCATATAAACCTCAGCATATTGAGGTGATTTAGCGATAGTTGTTTCATTACCATTTTCATTTGTGAAAGTCTGTATAACACCATTTTCTAATATGCTTAGATTAACAAATATATTCTCGTGGCAAGCTTTTTTCTGATATCGATCTTTTGATATTGCATATGCTTTAGCAAGTGAGTTTTGAGGGTTATTGTATAAGTCAGTACAGAACATATTAACCAAATTGTTGACCGATGAGTCAAAAACAGCATGTCTGATTTCTTGCTGTGTTAGTGGTTTTGTTCCTTTGTTATATCTGTTAAAAATCTCCAACTCGAATTTCTTACCCGGGAAATTTCTGAATATGATAGTCGCAACTCTTCGACTAAGGAGTTCAATTTTATCTTCTATTGGCAATGTATTTACATCAAGACCTTCAAAGTCAGTGATAATACTCAAATCTGTTAGTTTATACTCCCCAGTTAAAAAGCGATAAAAGGCTCGAAGTCGATGTTGACCATCGACAACATTCAATACCTGAACCCCTTTTAATTTGTGGCTGGCAAGGAAAATTGGAGGGATAGGTATTTCTAGTAAAGCAGATTCTATCAACGAACTTTCGTCTGATATTGATGACCTGTACTCTCGTTGATAATCTGGTGCAATAATAATTGCATCATTGAACTCTACAAGTTGATCATTGGTTAAAACATCATCTTTTATTTCTTGTAGTTCAAATCCTAGCTTTATACTGTTAAATATTTTTTGCCAAGATTGGTTTTCATCTTTTGGGTTTATTTCAAATTGTTGCTTCATTAGTTTTTCTCCCTAATATAATCCAAAATATCCTGTTGCATCACAATATCTTTAGCTACTGATGGTAGTTCCGGATAAATATGTGAAAAACTAATACCCATAGAATATAAACTCGATAAAATATTTTTTGTTTCTGAGCCTGTTATAACTAATTTTCGTAAAATACTGTCGTTATTAATAGACTCAAGAGGATTATCATCATTTTGAAAAAGCACAAATAAACCTTTTTGAGCATTAACTCTCTGGTTTATTTTTCTTCCTTGAATCACTATTGGACCATCATGTACCTCACTAGGTATGCCCGGGACACCAGAGATATTTATTATTTTTTCCTGTTGAACATTTAATAAATTCAACTTTGTTGGATTTAAAAAATAAACAACTGCGTCTATTTCATCTTCATTTTGAAAGGACTTTTCTACTGCAAATAAAAGAGACACTATATGAGAAGTGGTAAAATCCATTAATCGCGTAGGGATTCCATAATGTTGCGCATACAGCATCCACTCAACATCATTTTCAATATCTGATGGGTTTGCCATATATTGATAAGAATTCAATTTGAATTCATCTAAGAAGTTCCGAATTGCTCTTTTGGGATACTTTCGATTACCTGAAACATCCTTTCTTAATGCACTTGGTAGCAGGGGGTAGTCACCACCCTGCCCACGTGACAATGTGAACTCTGTCGGTAACTCCTCAATGAAAGCCATATATTCACTAAGTTTATTCACTATGACTGAAGTCAATTTACATCCTTATCTAATTTACACTCAAAACTCGAGAAATGTATAACGCTCCACTCACCGGAATTTTGGGAGCGAAGCGAGTAAAATTCCGTGTGAAGTGGCTTGTTACATTGCTATTCTAAAAATATTTCGACTAGGGCTTCATTCTTTATAAATTCAGTTTCTTTAAATAAGTCTGGATTAGTTTTTAATGTTCTTTGTATCTCAGACTTTAATTCACCAAAAACTTTTTTTCCATATCTATAGCGCTCTACGTTATCCTCATATTTTTTATTCAGAAATCGAATTTGTTTTGCATAAGCCGATTGCTCAGGCTTATTGGTTTTAAGATCATGATCAATTAGCCGATCTATAGAAGCATCCTTCACTTTCAATGTAGCATTATTGATTAGTTCTTCAGCCTTCTCTATTGAAATCTCTTGATATAAAGCATTAATATGTTTTGGACAAATATATTCTGATTCTAAATCTACACCTGTAGTAACGAAAAAAACGAAACCACTTTTTTCGACTCTACTTCTAATAGAGTCTATGTCTTTATCATTATGATAATCTCTATCCCTATGAATAATTACTTGAATATCAGGTCTTTTATCTTTTAAATATTTTCCTAGAATGAGCGCCGAGCTTATTTGATTTGCACCAAGATAAGAGTAAAACTCAGTTACTTCTGCATTGCAACCTTGCGCTTTAAAGTATGAAATAACATGTTCATGCTTTTCATCCTCTGTTAAAACAACAAAACGTACACTATCTTCAAGTTCAATTAACTTAGACTTTAAGTCTTCAATTTCGCTTTGATGCTCATATATTTTAGTCAAATAAGGAGTAATAATTGGAAGTAACCCCATACTTTCATGAAGTTCATTGGTTTTCTCATGTGAAACAACATCAACCTGAGTACAGCTATCTTCACCTTGTGAAATGTAAAACGTATTTACATTATCGCCATCAGTTTTATCAAGTGCATAAAATGCAGGAGAATGAGTTGTAATAAAAATTTGAATATCCTTTGAGTACTCTTTAAATGTTTTAGCTAACTCAAAGGCGTATCTTAATTCTAGATTATTTTCAGGTTCCTCAAAGCCCCAAATAGTATCGGGTTTAACATAACCCGCCCTTGATATACTTCGTTCTTGTTCTGACATATATTTCAAAATTACAGGTATATGTCTAATTTTTATTCCATCACCACGTTGCTTTAAGTGGTAAGTATTACCACTTAGTCGAACACCAAAATCTAGATTAGAAAATAACTGCTTAAAATCCGAGGGAACTTGAATTGTATTTGAAATCCCAATTTGTTCAGATAAATCTTCAGTTATGCCTTTAGTTATGTTTTGGATTCCACTTATGAACTCTTCACCTTGTGTAGATAAAATATCTGCATAAGCTTCATTCAATACATCGTAAAGTTCCCCCATTAAAGCTGAAAAGTAATCTTGTCCCTTTATCGCAGGAATATATCTATACCTAATTTTATCTAACCATTGTGACACGCCATCTCTAGAAGGTACTTCATTACCACTTTCTATATATTTTCTTTCTTCAATGATCGATCCATCTTTTCTCCACCGTTTTGTCCATCTTAACGGCTTTGCATGTTTAAAACGTTTTTTAGGTGGCTCAATGACTAAATCTATCCTAATTTCATTTCTGGTACCCTTGCCAGTATTTGAGTGATAACAGTAATCTTCTGAAAATCTAAAGCGAGTATCTAAATCCGTTTCATTGTTGAAGAAAAGGTTTAATGCTCTCAACAAGTTCGATTTTCCTTGGTCATTTTGTCCTACAAAAATATTAAGGTCTGAAAAATCCAATTTTTTGGTTACTGACTTTAATGAACGAAATTTTCTAATCTGAACAGACTTAATTATTTCCATTTAACGAGGAGACTCCATATTTCGATGCAATGTAACAGCTTATTGAACACCACTTTGGTGGGTTATAACACCCCAAAACGGCGTATATTACATGGCTCAATAGTTCCACTAAATAACTACAATGTAAACAAGTAATTACGTATGTTATAAAATCACCGTTGTTAAAATACCCCAAAACGACTTTTAATAATGTTATTGGACAAAATACAAGCAACTGTCTATATATACAGTATCAGACTTAAATAATTGAATGTCATTTATGAAATCTCTCTTTCTAACCATGATTAAAGATCATATGTATAGCAAGCGTTATGCAAAGAGCACTATTGAAGCTTATCTGTTTTGGATAGCTGCCTATATCCGCTTTAATAATATGCAACACCCAAGCTCTATGGGGGATACTCAAGTGGAATTATATTTAAATCATTTAGTAAACTCGCAAAATGTAGCGCAAGGCACACAAGCCCAGGCATTGAATGCGCTAAGTTTTCTATATAAAGAAATAATTAAAAGTCCTCTCTCATTATCATTAGATTTTGTAAAAAGTGAACGCCCTAGGAAATTACCCGTTGTGCTTACACAAACAGAAGTTTCAGCGTTATTTAAACACTGTATTACAAAGCATTATTTAGCGTGTGCACTACTTTATGGTAGCGGTATGCGGTTAATGGAGGTACTACGTTTGCGGATACAAGATATTGACTTTGATTATAACTGTGTTCGAATTTGGGATGGTAAAGGGGGCAAAAGTCGTGTTGTAACGCTTGCAGGAGAACTGATACCACAAATACGAACACAAATTCAATTAGTCGATAATTATTTACAATTAGACCTAAATAACCCGCTGTTTTGTGGCGTGTATATGCCGCATTTATTACGTAAAAAATATCCAAATCATAACAAACAGCTGGGTTGGCAATATTTATTTCCATCTTATAAACTCAGTATTGATCCTGAGAGTAAACAGCTAAGGCGCCATCATATTGATGAAAAGCAATTACAGCGCGCTGTAAAAAAAGCGGCTTTTAATGCACACATTAATAAACACGTTACGCCACATACTTTGCGCCACTCATTCGCTACGCACTTACTGCAAAGCGGCGCTGATATACGCACAGTACAAACACAACTTGGGCACAGCGATATTCGTACAACACAAATTTATACCCATGTTTTACAGCAAGGTGCTAATGGGGTTATTAGCCCTTTTTCAAGATTATAAACGTCTCTATTTAAAACAAAAAAGCACAACCCACACGAGTTATGCTTTTTTAATTAATCTTAAACCAACTCATTTTACAAACGAATGCCGCCGTCTATTTCTACTACGCGACCGGTAAAAAAGTCGTTTTCGATAATATATTGTGCGGTATGGGCTATTTCTGCAGTTTCACCTAAACGCCCTACTGGAGTTACGCTAAGCATGCGCTCTTTAGCTTCTGGTTTCATTACGTCGGTCATTGCGGTGCTTATAACACCTGGTGCAATTGCGCCTACGCGAATACCAAAACGGCCAAGCTCTTTAGCCCATGTAGTAGTAAGCGCTACAACGCCTGCTTTAGAGGCTGCGTAGTTTGTTTGCCCTATGTTTCCGGCGCGCGCTACGCTCGACATATTTACAATAACGCCACCTTTGCCCGACTCAATCATATGGCTGGCAGCTTCTCGGCCTGCCAAAAACACGCCAGTAAGGTTTACGTCTATTACTGATTGAAATTGCTCAAGCGACATTTTTTTAACTACTATGCCGTCTTTAGCTTTAATAAACATGCCATCGCGTAAAATACCGGCATTGTTGATCAATACACCAATATGGCCAAAGTCGCTATTAATGGTGTTAAATACCGCTTCCATTTCGCTCTCGTTGGTAACGTTAGCGGCGTAGCCTTGAATACGCGTAGTTACGCCGTCAAGTTGACTTAATTGCTCAGTTGCTGTGTTAAGTGCATCTTGCGCCATATCGATTAGGGCAATGTTTGCGCCCATTTTTGCAAACTTTTGCGCCATAGCAAAACCTAAGCCTTGTGCGCCACCGGTTATTACTACCGTGTTATTTTTAATTTCCACGCGTTACCCCTACTTCGAAAATAATTTAAATATGGCACTAAAATCTTCAGTACCCGCACCTTGGTGCTGCAGTGTAGCGTATAAGTCGTTGGCCATTGAACCCATTGGCGTGGCTGATTTACTTTGTTTTGCCGCTTCCATTGCCAAGCCTAGGTCTTTTGCCATTAGATCGACCATAAAGCCTGGTTTGTATTCGTTACTTGCAGGAGCCGACTCCATTACACCCGGACACGGGTTATATAACTCTAACGTCCAGTTACGCCCTGAGCTTGCGGTCATAATGTCGCTAAGTACTTTAGGATCTAGGCCATTATTTATGCCCATTTGTAGTGCTTCGCTGGTGCCTGCCATTAAAATGCTCAACAGCATGTTATTACATATTTTTGCTACTTGCCCTGCGCCAATGTCACCTGCATGAAAAATATTTTTGCCCATATCAACCAGCACAGTATTGGCTTTGTCGAACGCGGCTTTATCGCCACCTACTATAAAGGTAAGTGTGCCGGCGGTTGCGCCTGCAACGCCACCCGATACCGGTGCATCTACAAAGCTAATACCTTGCTGTGCTAACTCTTTACCAACCACGCGCGCCGATTCGGCATCTATGGTTGAGCAATCAATAACTAAAGTGGTTTTACTTAAGCTGTTAATTAGCCCATTTTCGCCCAAATAAAGCGCTTTAACATGCTTGCCAGCAGGTAACATGCTAATAAGTATGTCTACGTTGTGGGCACATTGCGTTGCATCTGCGGCTGCGTTTGCACCTTTGCTTTTTAGCTCGTTAACTGTATTTTGGTTTAAGTCGAACACACTTACCGTGTGGCCTGCTTTTATAAGGTTTGCCGCCATTGGCCCACCCATATTGCCTAAACCAATAAATCCTATATTGAGTTTACTCATAGCTTTAGCCTTGTTGTAATTGTTTAAGTGGGTGGTTATTGCCATAGCGATCTTCAAAAAAGCTATCTACCACTGAGCTTGGCACGTCGCTGAGTGTTTTGTATTGCCAGTTTGGCGCACCGTCTTTGTCGATTAACAATGCACGTACACCTTCTTGAAACTCACCCACTTCGCCGGCACGTACCGACATACCTAGCTCCATTCTAAAACACTCAGCAAGGCTTTTGCCTTTACTGGTTTTTAATTGGCGGCTTACTAACGCACAGCTTAGCGGACAACCATGCTTAAGCGATTTTTGCGCCTTTAGTAGCCATTTGTCGTCTGTGTTTAAGTTTAAGTTTAAAATATAGTCAACCTGTTGTTGTAGCGTAGTAAACTCAGCGAGTTCTTGAATGGTTGCCAAATTTGCTTTGATATTACCTTTAGGTAAACGCCCTGATTGCTGATCTAAATCAGTTAACAGCGTAGTAAGTTTTTCGTGATTTAAGCTGGCCGTTTTACCCCACTTAATGCTGAGTAAACCCGCTAAAAGTGCATCGTATTTGTCTGCTTTTACATAGTGATCGGCAAGGGCAACAAAACGGGCATCGTCGCAATTTATAGACGCTGACGTAAGCCCTAAAAATAATCCAACACTGTGAGGCATTTTATGTAAAAAATAACTGCCGCCAACATCTGGGTATAAGCCAATAGTTTGCTCAGGCATTGCTATACGCGATGTTTCGGTTACTACGCGGTGGCTTGCACCGGCCATTAAGCCTAAACCGCCGCCCATTACAATACCGTTACCCCACACTAATAATGGCTTTTCGTAACAGTGAATTAAATAGTCAAGGCGATACTCTTGCGTAAAAAAATCCTCTACTAAGTCGCTTGCGCTGCCTTGAGCCATTGCGTGGTGCAAACTTACAACATCGCCGCCAGCACAAAAGGCTTTGTCGCCTGCGCCTTTTAATACCACCATGGCAATACTGCTGTCTTGCGCCCAAGCTTTTAGTTGCGGCTCTAATAGTTTGATCATTTCAAAATTAAGGGCGTTTAACGACTTTGGTGCATTTAGCGTAGCAAACGCTATTAAAGCACCGTTTGACGCGGTTGCCGTTTCGAATACGACTGCGTCATCTGCATGATTTAATAATGTTAAGCCGCTCATTAGCCGTTCACCCAATTTGCACGACGCTTTTCTAAAAAGGCACTTACACCTTCTTGCTGATCTTCGGTGTCAAATAAGGCCACAAATAACTCACGTTCTAGCGGTAAAATGCTCGCCATAGGCTGATGACGCCCTTTTTGAATCAATGTTTTACATGCTGCAACCGAAGACGGACTTTGATCGGCCACTTGGTTAGCTAGTTTAAGTGCTGCAGCAAAGCTTTCGCCTTGTGGAACAACTTCTTCAATTAAGCCAATTTGCAGTGCTTTGTCGGCTTTTAAGCGCTCGCCACATAAAATCATGCGTTTTGCCCAGCCTTCGCCTACTAACCATGCTAGGTTTTGTGTACCACCAGCACACGGTAGTAAACCTACTTTAGCTTCAGGAAGCGCCATTTGTGCTTGCTCTTCAGCAATACGAATATCACACGCGAGTGCTACTTCTAAACCACCGCCCATGGCATAGCCATTAATAGCCGCAACCGACACGCCCCTAAAGTTACTAAGTGCTTCAAATGCTTCGCCAAATACGCGCGACATTTCGGCGGCTACGCCTTTATCGCCACCGGCAAACAAGTTTAAGTCGGCACCGGCACTAAAAAACTTTTCGCCTTCGCCGGTAAGCACTAATGCATAAATATTTTTATTTTTGTTTAGCTTATTAACGGTGTTTTTTAAGGCAATTAATGTGTCTTTGGTCCAGGTATTTGCTGGCGGGTTTGACATAGTTAATATGGCTACATGACCTTCGGTCGTTAATTCAATGCTAGGATTAGACTTAGTATTTGACTCTGACATAAATAACTCCTTATAAAACTTCGCTGGCTGACTCTGCTAAAATACGACGCGCTATAATAACGCGCATAATTTCGTTAGTGCCTTCTAAAATTTGGTGTACACGTACATCACGTACATGGCGCTCTAATGGGTATTCTTTAATATAACCATAGCCACCATGAATTTGCAGGGCGTCGTTACATACGGTAAAGCCCACATCGGTTGCAAAACGTTTTGCCATAGCACAATACGTGGTTTTTTCGCTGTCGTTATTATCAAGCTTAAACGCAGCCAGCCTTACCATTTGGCGCGCGGCTACAAGCTCGGTGTTCATATCGGCAATTTTAAACTGCAGCGCTTGAAACGCGGCCAGTGGTTTACCAAACTGAGTACGTTCTTTTAAATATTCGCGGGCCGTATTAAGCGCCGCTTGCGCCGTGCCAATTGAACAGGTTGCAATATTAATGCGCCCACCATCAAGGCCTTGCATAGCAAATTTAAAACCTTCGCCTTCTGCACCTAATAAGTTATGCGCCGGAATACGCACATCTTCAAAACTAATTAAGCGTGTAGGTTGTGCGTTCCAGCCCATTTTTTCTTCGGCTTTACCGTATTCAACACCTTTAGCGTCGGCAGGCACTATAAAGGCCGAAATACCTTTAGGGCCATCGCATCCGGTGCGCGCCATAACGACTAATACTTCGGTTTCGCCCGCGCCCGAAATAAACATTTTTGAGCCGTTAATTACGTATTCGTCGCCATCGCGTACTGCTTTGGTTTTTAGCGATGCGGCGTCTGAACCTGAGCCTGGCTCTGTTAAACAATACGATGCCAGTAAATCGCCAGTAACCAGTTGTTCGCAGTATTTGTCTTTAGCGGCGTCAGTACCAAAGCTTGCTACCATCCAAGTGGCCATATTATGTATGGTTAACATGGCTGTTGTTGCGGTACAGCCCATAGCAAGTTGTTCAAAAATAATGCTTGAATCTAAGCGCGATAAGCCAAGGCCACCGGCTTCTTCTGGCGTGTAAAGGCCACAAAAACCTAGTTCGCCTGCCGCTTTAATCGTGTCTTTAGGGAAAATATGTTCGCGGTCCCACTTAGCAGCGTAAGGTGCGAGTTCTGAGTCAGCAAACTGACGTGCTGTTTGAGCAAATGCTTGCTGATCATCTGATAAATTAAAGTCCATATAGACCTCTTCAATTAGTTATGTGTTGTCTAGGTGATTAGTGAAGAGCAACGAAGGTAATAGGAGTTACCTTCGTGCCCTTCTTTATTATTAATTATGCTTTTTAAACTATTTATTATGAGTAATTACTTTAAGTTAATGCTCATATTTGGACCCGACGCTATGTCGTCTTCAAACCAACGTGAAGTAATGGTTTTAGTTTCGGTATAAAAACGAATACCTTGCTTACCGTAAGTGTGAGTGTCGCCATAAAACGAGCCTTTCCAACCAGTAAACGAAAAGAACGGCAGTGGCACCGGAATTGGCACGTTAATACCTACTTGGCCTACTTCAATTTCGTGTTGGAACTTACGTGCAACTGCGCCGCTTGAGGTAAACAGCGATGTGCCGTTACCGTATGGGCTGTCGTTTATTAGGGCAATGGCTTCATCTAATGTATCTACAAACATACACGCCAGTACGGGACCAAAAATTTCTTCTTTATATAAGTCCATGTCTTTAGTTACATCGGTAAACAACGTTGGGCCTACCCAGTTACCTTGCTCGTAGCCTTCAACCGTAAAGTTTGAGCCGTCAATTAAACACTTAGCGCCTTGCTCTTTACCACCGGCAATAAGCGATAAAATACGTGCTTTGGCAGCCGGTGACGTTTGCGGGCCATACGCTGCACCAGCATCATCCCATACGCCTGGGCGTACACCTTCAAAACCCGCTTTAATTTCATCAACCCAGTCTTTTGCTTGGCCAACAAATACCGCAACCGAAATACCCATACAACGCTGGCCAGCTGCACCAACCGACGCGCCAACTAAGTTATTTACCACATGCGATTTGCTGGCATCTGGCATAATAACCATGTGGTTTTTAGCACCCACACACGCTTGTACGCGTTTAAGGTTTGCTGTGCCTTTTGAATAAATATAAGCGCCAACGCCACACGAGCCAACAAACGAAATAGCGCGTACTGCTTTATCCTCTAATATGCGATCTACTTGTGGTTTTGTACCATGTACTACTTGTAACACGCCTTTTGGCGCGCCAGCTTCCATAAATAACTCAGCTAAGCGCATTGGCGTAAGTGGATCTTGCTCAGACGGTTTTAAAATAAAGGTGTTACCACACACAATTGCCAGCGGAAACATCCATAATGGGATCATTGCCGGAAAGTTAAACGGCGTAATACCCGCACACACACCTAAGGGTTGCATGTAAGAATACGTATCGATTTTACGCGCTACGTTTTCCATGGTTTCGCCCATCATTAATGACGGTGCGTTAGCCGCTTGCTCAACTACTTCAATACCACGCCATACATCGCCTTTAGCGTCTTCAAATGTTTTACCAAGCTCATGACAAATAATAGTGGCAAGCTCGTCGTGGTGCTCTTTTAATAGCGCAGCGTATTTCATCATAATGCGCGCACGTTCAGTAATTGGCACATCTTTCCACGTTTTAAACGTTTCTGAAGCCGAGGCAATAGCTGCATCCATTTCTGCGTCTGTGGTGCAAGGTACTTGGGCTAGCACTTCTTGGTTGGCTGGGTTTATTACGTCAATAAGTTCTTTTGAGCTTGATTGAATAAATTCGCCGTTAATCAGTAGTGGTACTTGGTGCATAATTAAATCCTGTTTTATAAGAGTGTTAGTGCAGCTTTATTATTATAATTAGCGCTGCATTGATTATTATTTTGTGATAAAAAATTAAAGTGCTTCTACTGCCATGGCCACGGCTTCACCGCCACCAATACATAAAGACGCTACGCCTTTTTTAAGGCCGCGATTTTTAAGTGCATGAATAAGCGTTACTAATATACGTGCGCCGCTTGCACCAATTGGATGGCCCAATGCACAAGCACCGCCATTTACGTTTACTTTGCTTTCATCTAGTTTAAGCTCGTTAATAGCAAGCATAGTAACCATGGCAAACGCTTCGTTAATTTCCCACAGGTCAACATCGGCTGTAGTCCAACCGGCTTTTTCTAGTACTTTGTTCATTGCGCCCACTGGCGCTACTGTAAATTCGCTTGGTTTTTGAGAATGCGTGCTGTGCGCTACAATTTTACAAAGCGGGGTTAAGCCCTGCTCTTTGG
Source organism: Pseudoalteromonas sp. SR45-4 (assembly GCF_014163535.1). Taxonomy (NCBI): domain Bacteria; kingdom Pseudomonadati; phylum Pseudomonadota; class Gammaproteobacteria; order Alteromonadales; family Pseudoalteromonadaceae; genus Pseudoalteromonas; species Pseudoalteromonas sp. SR45-4. Next base: position 72,545 of record NZ_JACJDO010000015.1, on the reverse strand, counting down.
CTTTTGACTCGCTCATTAAAATAAGTGCTGCGCCACCGTCTGAAATTGACGATGAGTTAGCGGCTGTAATAGTGCCGTCTTTTTTAAATGCAGCACGTAGGCTCGGAATTTTTTCTGGGCGGGCATTACCTGGCTGCTCGTCAATGGCAACGGTAACGTCGCCTTTGCGTGTTTGCATAGTGTGCGGTGCAACTTCGTTATTAAAGCTGCCGTTTTCAATTGCGGCTTTTGCTTTGGTAAGCGAGCTTAGTGCAAAGTTATCCATTTGTTCACGGCCTATACCGTATTCATCGGCGGTGTCTTGTGCAAAACAACCCATAGCTTTGTTGTCGTAAGCATCTTCAAGGCCATCGCTCATCATGTGATCTTTAATTTCGCCATGCCCCATGCGCATGCCGCCGCGAGCTTTGGGAATAAAGTACGGTGCATTACTCATACTTTCCATGCCACCAGCCACTGCTGAGTTTATAGAGCCCGCTTTAATTAGATCATGTGCCAACATTGCCGCTTTTAAGCCAGAGCCACACACTTTATTTATAGTGGTAGCCCCCGTGCTAAGTGCTAGGCCTGCTTTTAACATTGCTTGACGAGCAGGCGCTTGGCCCACACCAGCAGGTAATACACAGCCCATAATTACTTCATCAATAGCATCTGTGCTTAGGCCTGTTTCTGCCAATGCACTAGCAATAGCGGTTGCCCCCAGCTCAGTTGATTGCGCATCATTAAGTGCGCCCATAAATCCACCCATAGGGGTGCGTTTTGCTGCTACAATAACAACGGCTTCAGTAGTCATAAAAAGGCTCCATTTAGTAATTGGCCCCGTGCAATTTAATGCGCTGAACCAAACAATTTATTTATAATCTGTTTACGAGCATACATAATATTTACGTTTACGCCAACGTAAATCTAAAATCAACTTTTAGTTGACTGTAAAAACTGTAAACTTATTTGTATTATGTTTCATTACACTTCAGTAAAAACGCCTACGCAGGCTTTAAAGCCTAACTTTAATGAAAGTTTACTCGCCATTTTCATTAGTCTAAAGTATTACACAAACATCTTGCTTTACCTTTACGTAAACTTCACTTATATTGGGGTTATTCGAATGAGGTAAAACACTATTATGAAACCAGATAATCAATCAAGCTTTGCAACGTCGGCCACTGTGCCTGCCAATAACGAACAAACTTTTAGTATTAGCGAACTCGCAAAGGAGTTTGACATTACCACCCGCTCTATCCGCTTTTATGAAGACCAAGGGCTTGTTACGCCAAGTAGAAATGGCCAAACCCGTATTTACTCTAAACGCGATAAAGTACGCTTAAAATTAATTTTACGTGGTAAACGCTTAGGTTTTACGCTGGCAGAAACAGGACGTTTGTTTGAACTTTACGACGCCGACAAATCAAGTGCTAAGCAGCTGGTAACTATGCTGGACCTTATTAGCGAGAAAAAAGCCGACCTATCACAACAAATGGACGACATTAAAGTTGTTCTTATGGAATTGGTAACAGCCGAGCGCCGTTGCCGCGACACACTTAATAAAATAGATGAGTAATACGCGGTATTAACTTAATCAATCACACAGGAATGAATCATGAGCACTATTTCACTATATAAAGAAATGAACTTTGGCCTTGGCGAAACCGCCGATATGATCCGCGGACATGTAAACAGCTTTGCCAGCCAAGAAATTGCCCCACTAGCCGAAAAAACTGACCTTGATAACGCTTTCCCAAATCAACTTTGGCCACAAATGGGCGAAATGGGTTTATTGGGAATGACAGTAGCTGAAGAATTTGGCGGTGCTGGTTTAGGTTATTTAGAGCATGTTATTGCCATGGAAGAAATTAGCCGTGCAAGTGCTTCTATTGGCCTAAGCTATGGTGCGCATTCAAACCTGTGTGTAAACCAAATTAATCGTAACGGCACGCAAGCCCAAAAAGAAAAATACTTGCCTAAGCTTATTAGCGGTGAGCACATTGGTGCCCTTGCTATGAGCGAGCCAAATGCGGGTTCAGACGTAGTTTCAATGAAACTTAAAGCCGAGAAAAAAGGCGATAAGTACATTTTAAACGGTAATAAAATGTGGATCACCAATGGTCCAGATGCGCATACTTTAGTTATTTACGCTAAAACCGATTTAACTGCCGGCGCAAAAGGTATTACTGCATTTATTGTAGAGAGCGACTTTCCTGGTTTTTCAACCGCGCAAAAGCTCGACAAACTCGGTATGCGTGGCTCAAATACCTGTGAACTGGTATTTGAAAACTGCGAAGTACCCGAAGAAAACATTTTAGGTAACTTAAACGAAGGCGTTAAGGTATTAATGAGCGGCCTAGACTACGAGCGCGTAGTACTTGCAGCAGGCCCACTGGGTATTATGCAAGCGTGTATGGATATTGTTGTACCTTATATTCATGAGCGCAAACAGTTTGATACGCCTATTGGTCAGTTTCAGTTAATTCAAGGCAAAGTAGCCGACATGTATACGCAAATGAACGCCGCACGCTCGTATGTATATACAGTGGCTCGCTCGTGTGATCGCGGTGAAACCACCCGTAAAGATGCTGCCGGTGCTATTTTATATGCAGCCGAGCTGGCAACTAAAATGGCGCTAGATGCCATTCAAATTTTAGGTGGCAATGGTTATATAAATGAATACGCAACGGGCCGCCTATTACGTGACGCCAAATTATATGAAATTGGTGCAGGTACCTCAGAAATACGCCGTATGCTAATTGGCCGCGAACTTTTCACTGAAAGCCGTTAAGGATTAAATAATGACGATTTTAACATCGAGCGTTAATCCTCACGATCCAACGTTTGTACAAAACCATAAAAATATGTCGGCGTTGGTAGATGATTTACGTAATAAAGTGGCAACCATTAGCCAAGGTGGCGGCGCTGCATTAAAAGAGCGCCACGAAGGCCGCGGTAAATTATTTGTACGTGACCGTATTAGCACTTTAATTGACGAAGGTTCGCCATTTTTAGAAATTTCGCAATTTGCCGCCTTTGGTGTTTACGAGCAAGAAATCGCGTGTGCCGGTGTAGTAGCAGGTATTGGCCGTGTTAAAGGTGTTGAATGCATGATTATTGCAAACGATGCCACGGTTAAAGGCGGTACTTACTTTCCGCTAACGGTTAAAAAGCATTTACGCGCGCAAGATATTGCTGAACGTTGCCATTTACCTTGCATTTATTTAGTTGATTCGGGCGGTGCAAACTTGCCAGAGCAAGATGATGTATTTCCCGATAAGCTGCATTTTGGCCGTATATTTTACAACCAAGCCCGTATGTCGGGTAAAGGTATTCCACAAATTGCTGTGGTTATGGGTTTATGTACCGCAGGCGGTGCCTATGTACCGGCCATGGCCGATGAAAGCATAATTGTAAAAGATCAAGGCACTATATTTTTAGCGGGTCCGCCTCTTGTTAAAGCTGCAACCGGTGAAGTAGTAACCGCCGAAGAGCTTGGTGGTGCCGACGTGCACTGTAAAACATCGGGGGTTGCCGATCATTACGCGCAAAATGACGAACATGCGTTGTCGATTGCGCGCCAATGTATAGCGCGTATTAATTACACCCGCCCTACTGCGCCGTTGCTAGAGGAAGTTAAAGCACCTCGTTATGATATTAACGAGCTTTACGGCATTGTTGGCACCGATCTTAAAAAGCCATTTGATGTACGCGAAGTAATAGCGCGCACAGTTGATGACTCATCGTTTGACGAATTTAAACGCTACTTTGGCGAAACCCTAGTAACGGGGTTTGCGAGTATTTATGGCCACCCAGTGGGCATAGTCGCTAACAACGGTATTTTGTTTAGTGAGTCGGCGCAAAAAGGCGCGCACTTTATTCAGCTATGTACGCAGCGCAACATTCCTTTAGTGTTTTTACAAAACGTAACCGGCTTTATGGTAGGTAAAAAATACGAAGCCGAAGGTATAGCTAAACACGGCGCTAAAATGGTTATGGCGGTATCGTGCGCCGATGTGCCTAAATTTACCGTACTGATTGGTGGCTCATATGGCGCAGGTAATTACGGCATGTGTGGCCGTGCATTTGAACCTACCATGATGTGGATGTGGCCCAATGCGCGTATTTCTGTAATGGGCGGCGAGCAAGCAGCCGGTGTAATGACGCAAGTTAAGCAAGACGGTTTAGCCCGTAAAGGCCAAAGCATGAACGAGCAAGAAGTAAGTGACTTTAAACAGCCAATTATTGATCAGTACGAAGAGCAAGGACATCCGTATTATGCCAGCGCCCGCTTATGGGATGACGGCATTATTGATCCTGCCGACACACGTAGCGTTTTAGGACTTGCCTTAAGTGCCGCTAGTAATGCACCAGTGCAAGAGTCGAAATTTGGCGTATTTAGAATGTAATCGGAGCGTAAAATGTCAGTTACTCTACAAATAACAAAATCAAATGTGGCGGTACTCGTTTTAAGCCGCCCCGAAAAACGCAATGCATTTAACAGCGAAGTCATTCAAGAGCTTATAAAATGTATTGAACATGCTAATACGCTCGATATTCGCGCCTTGGTGTTAAAAACTGAGGGCAAACATTTTTCAGCCGGTGCCGATTTAGCCTGGATGAAATCGATGGCAGATAACAATGTTAACGATAATTTAGCCGATTCAATGCAGTTAGCTAAATTAATGCAAGTGTTAGCAACAAGCCCGCACCCTACTATTTGTGCCGTGCAAGGCGCTGCGTTTGGCGGCGCTTTGGGTTTAATTGCCTGTTGCGACATTGCAATATGCCAAGACAATGCACAATTTTGCCTAAGCGAAGTAAAGCTGGGGCTTATTCCTGCGGTTATTAGCCCTTATGTAATTAAAGCCATTGGTGAACGTGCAGCGCGTAGATACTTTTTAACTGCTGAGGTGTTTGATGCGCATACCGCTAAGCAACTTGGGTTAATTCATCAAGTAACCGGTAATTTAGAATGTGCGCTCGACGCTATGCTGCAAACATTGATTGATAATGGCCCGGTTGCTGTAAAAGCGGCAAAAGCGCTTATTAACGATGTAGCAAATAAAGAAATAACCGATGAGCTAATTGAGCTTACCGCTCATCGTATTGCCAAAATTCGTGTATCGGATGAAGGCCAAGAAGGCTTAAGCGCTTTCTTTGACAAACGTCCACCACAATGGCAACTGTAGGATTAATTATGAACGTAAATAAATTACAAAAAATACTGATTGCTAACCGTGGTGAAATAGCGTGCAGAATAATGCGCAGTGCTAAATTAATGGGCTTAACCACAGTTGCTGTGTATTCCGATGCTGATAAACACGCGCAGCACGTAAAAATGGCTGACGAAGCCTACCACATTGGTCCAGCGCCAAGTAAAGACTCGTATTTAGTTGCCGATAAAATACTGCAAGTAGCAAAAGACAGCGGCGCAGATTGTATTCACCCTGGTTATGGTTTTTTGTCTGAAAACAGCACGTTTGCCAACGCATGTGAAGCAAATAATATTGTATTTGTTGGACCACCAGCAAGCAGCATTGAAGCTATGGGCTCTAAAACGCGTGCTAAAGAAATTATGGCCGCGGCTAATGTGCCATTAGTACCTGGTTATTATGGCGACAAGCAAGATCCTGCTTTTTTACAAGCAGAGGCCGAAAAAATTGGCTACCCGGTACTGATCAAAGCAGCATTTGGTGGCGGTGGTAAAGGCATGCGCGTGGTAAATAATACTAATGAATTTATTAGCGCACTTGAAGGCGCACAGCGTGAAGCCGTTGCTGGTTTTGGCAACGACCTAGTATTGCTAGAGCGTTACGTTAACCAACCACGCCACGTAGAAGTACAAGTGTTTGCCGATAACCACGGTAACTGTGTTTATTTAGGCGATCGTGACTGCTCGTTGCAACGTCGTCATCAAAAAGTAATTGAAGAAGCCCCTGCCCCGGGTTTATCAGACGAGTTGCGCAAAGAAATGGGTGAAGCCGCGGTGCGTTGCGCTCTTGCAATAAACTATCGCGGTGCAGGTACAGTTGAGTTTTTACTGTGTGGCGATGAGTTCTTCTTTATGGAAATGAACACGCGTCTGCAAGTAGAGCACCCGGTTACCGAAATGGTTACTGGTGTTGACTTAGTTACGTGGCAAATTAATATTGCCGGCGGGCAAACACTGCCACTCAAACAAGCTGATATTAAATTGCAAGGCCACAGCTTTGAAGCGCGTATTTACGCTGAAGACCCTGCTAATGAGTTTATTCCGTGCTCAGGCACAATTGAAGCACTTTATACTCCGCTAAACAGTGAGTTTGTGCGCATTGATACTGGCATTGCAGCCGGCGACGAAATTAGCCCATATTACGACCCCATGATAGCCAAGTTAATTGTGCATGATGATAATCGCGAACAAGCGCTGAGCCGTTTACAACACGCGCTTGAGCAATTTCACTTAGCGGGCTTTAGTACTAACATTGGCTTTTTACATAACTTAGCTGTGCACCCTAGCTTTAAACAAGGCGCGCCTAGCACTCACTTTATTGCCGAGCAAGGCGATTCGTTAGTGGCGGTTGATCAATCTCTGCGCCAAGCAAGCCAGCTTATTGCAGCCTTTACTTATTTAGAGCAGCTAGTTAGCACTCAAGAAGCGCCAAATACAAGCCCTTGGCAACAACTCAGTGGCTTTGCTCTAAATGCACCGCAAAGCGTTAAAATTGCGTTTGTTGATTTAACCCTTAATGCGGTTAAAACGAATAATGGCTACAGTATTACCCATAATGAGCACGTATTTAATGTTCAAGGCAGTTTAAATAATGGCCTTTGTAGTGTATTTATAAACGGCGAAAAACACACAGCCCACGTAAGTCGCGTTAATAACGTGATCACCGTAATGCACAAAGCACTACAAACTCGCCTAGAGCTAGTAAATAAGCACTATATTAGCGATCACCAAAGTGATGCCCTGCCTTTAGCTGCGCCACTTAATGGTACGGTAGTAAAACACTTAGTTGAGCTGGGCAGTAGTATTACCAAAGGTGACCCTGTGGTTATTATTGAAGCGATGAAAATGGAATATACGCTCAACGCCCCGCACGATGGTATTTTACAAAGCTATTGTTTTGCCGAAGGTGAACTGGTAAGCCATGGCGCGTTACTGGCTATAGTTGAAGATACGACAGTTGCAAGTGACCCTGCTGAGGGAGGCGCATAATGAGCGTTTTTCCGCAAAAAGTGCGTATTGTTGAAGTAGGCGCGCGCGATGGCCTACAAAACGAAAAAGCAGTAACCACTGCCGACAAAGTAGCGCTTATTAACGCGCTTGCTGCTGCGGGTTTAAAAGACATTGAAGCCGGTGCGTTTGTATCCCCTAAATGGGTGCCGCAAATGGCAGACTCAGCTGATGTGATATCGGCTCTTAATTTGCCCGATGTAAACTTAAGTGCGTTAACCCCTAACTTAAAAGGCGCACAAGCTGCTCATGCCGCTGGAATTAAAGAATTTGCCATATTTACAGCGGCTAGCGAATCGTTTTGTCAAAAAAACATTAACTGCAGTATTGAGCAAAGTATTGAGCGTTTTAGCGACGTTATGGAGTTTGCCAAAGCGCATAACATTAAAGTACGCGGCTATGTAAGTTGTGTTTTAGGTTGCCCGTATGAAGGCGAAATAGACCCTCAAGCTGTACTTTATGTTAGCCAAAAGCTACTCGCACTGGGCTGTTATGAAATAAGCCTTGGCGATACCATAGGTGTAGGCACGGCTAAAAAGGTAACTGAGTTACTTACTTTGCTATTACAGCACATTGATAAGTCGCAGCTTGCAGTGCATTTTCACGACACTTACGGCCAAGCGCTCACAAATATTTACGCGGCACTAAACTTAGGTATAGCAACGGTTGACGCGGCAGTAGCAGGCCTTGGTGGTTGCCCTTACGCTAAAGGGGCGTCAGGAAATGTTGCCACCGAAGATGTAGTTTACTTACTGCAAGGGCTTGGCATTAAGCACGGAATTGATTTACAAAGGCTTAGTGATGCAGGATGGCAAATAACAAAAGCGCTTGGCAAACAACCCGTAAGTAAAGTGTCGATTGCATTGCATGCTAAATAACATCCCAAATAATTTTTATACAAAGTATTTATAAACTAACTATCATATAGTTAGTTAAACAATTTAAGCACACAATGAGGAGTGACTCATGGCCGGATTTGATAAGGTAGTTTCTAGTTACGAAGCTGCAATGGCAGGATTAAAAGACGGCGATACCGTAATTGCCGGTGGTTTTGGTTTATGTGGTATTCCTGAGGGCTTAATTAAACAAATTAAGCAAATGAAAACCAAAGAGCTAACTGTGGTGTCTAATAACTGCGGTGTTGATGACTTTGGTTTGGGCATTTTATTACAAGACAAACAAATTAAAAAAGTAATTGCCTCATACGTTGGCGAAAATGCCCTATTTGAGCAACAGTTACTCAGTGGCGAAATTGACGTAGAGCTTACACCACAAGGCACTTTGGCAGAAAAAATGCGTGCTGGTGGTGCAGGTATTCCGGCGTTTTACACCGCAACAGGTTACGGTACGCCCGTTGCCGAAGGTAAAGATGTAAAAGAATTTAATGGTCGCCCTTATATTTTAGAAGAGTCGATAACCGGTGAATTTGCTATTGTTAAAGCATGGAAAGCCGACCGCTTTGGTAATTTAGTATTTCGCCACACAGCAATGAACTTTAACCCACTTGCCGCAACTGCTGGTAAAATTACGGTAGCCGAAGTAGAAGAAATTGTAGAGCCGGGTGAACTTGAGCCAAGCCAAATTCATACCCCTGGCATTTATGTAAACCGCGTTATTAAAGGCAACTTTGAAAAACGCATTGAGCGTGTTACTACACGAGATTAAGCAGGAGTATTAATATTATGGCATTATCACGTGAACAAGTTGCAATGCGCGTTGCACAAGAGCTAAAAGATGGCTATTACGTTAATTTAGGCATAGGAATTCCGACACTCGTCGCAAACTATGTTCCAGACGATATTGAAGTTATGTTACAGTCCGAAAATGGCTTGTTAGGCATGGGACCATACCCAACTAAAGCAGAGCTAGACGCCGATATGATTAACGCGGGTAAAGAAACCGTGACAGCTGCGAAAGGTGCAGCCATATTTAATAGTGCAGATAGTTTTGCCATGATACGCGGTGGTCATGTAGACTTAACAGTTCTGGGTGCTTTTGAGGTAGATCAAAACGGTAGCATAGCATCGTGGATGATCCCTAAAAAGCTAATTAAAGGCATGGGCGGCGCAATGGACTTAGTTGCAGGCGCACAAAATATTATTGTAACCATGACCCACGCCAGTAAGCACGGCGACTCAAAGCTATTAGAGGCCTGCACATTACCGCTTACCGGCGTTAATTGCGTTAAAAAAATAGTCACAGATTTAGCCGTACTAGAAGTTAAAGACGGCGCATTTCATCTGTTAGAGCGCGCTCCGGGCGTATCTGTAGATGAAATTATTAGTAAAACAGCAGGTAAATTACTTGTTGACGGTGAAGTACCAGAAATGGTGTTTTAAGCCCTAGGTTTAAACTTTACCTTGTACCGACCTCATTCCCAGTGCCAATGGCGCTGAGTTACCCAAAATCCCTCTAACGAGGGATTTTTTTTGCCTATTTCTCTAAGTTTTATTATTATTTTAAGAAGCTGACATTTTACGCTAACTTGTAACTGCCCTGCACTACCTTGTTGCACCATTATTGTGAACTTAATGCAGTAAAAGTTTCAACCTTCTGATATCATTGATTTTAATAATTGGTTCAGTTATTGCCTTATATAGGCGACTCAAACAACTTTATATTGGAAAACATGCAAACTCCTATACGTGGTCTTCGCTCATTTTGCTTCGCGGCACGAAGTTTAAGCTTTAAGCATGCAGCAAATGAGCTGTATTTAACGCCTTCGGCTGTAAGCCATCAAATTAAACAACTAGAAGAACAACTTGGCATTGAGCTTTTTGTGCGTAAAACCCGCTCGATTAGTTTAACTACAGCTGGAAAGGACTTTTTTGAAGCTATATCGCCAATAGTTAGTACGCTTGAAAGCACAATTAATGAATTTAGCCAAATGCAGCAAAATACAAATTTAACGATTACCTTGCCTGAGTTTTTTGCAAGCGAGTTGCTAATGCCTAGATTGCGCGAATGGACGTCGGCGCACCCTAATATTAATTTACAAATGGATACGCTTAAAACCCGTAAAGAGCTAACCCGACGACATAGCGACTTATCAATAGTGCTGTCCTCGAATAAGCCAACCGAAGGTGTTGTAACAGAGCTGTTTAACTTAGAGTATATACCTGCTTGCAATAAAAATTTGTTGTCACAATGGAAGGATGATCATTGTAAAGCCCTTAATCAAGTGCCGCTTATATTACACAAAGCACGCCCTTGGGCATGGCATCAGTGGGCCGAGAAAGCTGGAATAGTTGACTTTTCACCAACCCAAATTATACAAATTGACAGCATGTTTGGTGTAGCACGAGCAGCGCAGCAAGGTATGGGTATTGCGCTTATTCCTCTGCCTATAAGCCAAAGCTGGCTAGACGAACTCTGGTTATATAAACTATTCGAGCGCCCGCTGACCACTAAAGACAAGTACTATTTAGTGCAACACGAGCCAAGTAATGTAAATCATCCGCTTGATTTATTTGCTAAGTGGGTTATAGCAACTTTTAAAAATACACAAACCAAACCTATAGGTTAATTTATTTCACTCATTGGGTGTATTTTTATCGTTTGTGATTAATGCTCAATAAATCTAAAGTTCAGCTATCGAAAGTATCGCAGCTTAATTTAGGTTTGATAATTAAGCTGGTAAAAGAATCTTATATTGTGTGTGTAAGATGTTGTCAGTGTAAAAAACGGTTCAAGTTAGGTGGTGACTTGGCTTGAACTGTTTTTATTTTTAGGCAATCCACATAATATTTACTAAAAATAAATTAGGCTTTAATACTGCTTTTTAGCTAAAGCCTTAATTAAAAAGCCCAGTAAAAATTAAGTTTACTGGGCTTTTGTATATCTCACCTATTTTTAATCCCTTGGTATAAATTCAAGAACCGTAGCATTGATACAATAACGGTCTGTACCGCGTGGGCCTTCCCCGGGGAATAAATGCCCTAAGTGTATGCCAGTACTTTTAGAGCGCAGCTCAATGCGAGTCATTCCCCAGCTACTGTCGTCATGTTCAGTAACGCTACTTTTTATTGGATGCGTAAACGATAACCACCCAGTTCCAGAGTTAAACCTATCGTGGGTATCAAATAGCGGCTCGCCACTGAGCTTATCGACAAAGGTGCCATCGGGTGTATTTTTAAAAATTTTGTATTCTTTGCAATAAGCGCGATCGGTTTTTGAATTAAATGCAACTTTATAGGCTTCACTATCGCCTAGTTTAAATGCGCCAAGGGCTTTGTAAAACGCCTCTGGGCTTGCATAGCCTTGACGTCCGTATACTTCAGTGCCATTTTCTAAAAATAAAATAGTGGGGGTTGCCCAGGTTGCCGACTTAATGGTTACACCTTGGAGTTGATCGGCGTGGCGAAAGCTCATAGCAATACTGCCTTTGTAGTCGTTAGCTACAGCGCTTTTAAATTTTTCACAGTATGGACAGTATTCGCGTGAGTCTAATACCACGATTTGTTTACCCATTAATAAAGCGGAGTTATCTACTTGTTCGGGCGGTTTTTTGTTAAACACCACGCCAGTTGAGTGATCGGGACAATAGCCATTTGGATTTTTTTCTAAATAATTTTGATGATATTCTTCAGCTGCATAAAAAGTGTCAAGTGGCTTAATAATAGTGGCTATAGTGCCGTACTCTGCTTGCGTAAGCAGTTGTTGATATTGCGATTTAACTTGCTTTGCTACTTTCGCTTGCTCAGTGGTGGTAGTTAAAATAATTGAGCGATACTGAGTGCCTACATCGTTACCTTGGCGATTTTTTTGTGTTGGGTCGTGGCTTTCAAAGTAGTTTTCGAGTAGCTCCTTTGCGCTAATAATATTGCTGTTATAGGTAACTTGCACAACTTCGGCGTAATTGTCCTCGTCAAAGCGACGTGATTGACTGGTTATATTGCTGTAAGTGGCTTTAAAGCCGTTTCCATCGGCATAACCTGACTCAGCATCAATAACACCATTAAGTGCTTCGTAGCGCTTTTCAGCGCCCCAAAAGCAACCTGAGCCAAGTACTAGTGTTTCTACGTGCATAGTCGCTTGAACATTACTTTGCACTACTTTTTCCATTGATAAAGCAACACTGCTTGCGCTAAATAAAATAGCAACGCTAGATAAATAAATTAAACCCTGATACGACATAAACCACCTCTTAAATAAATGCTAAGGCCGGTTACTGTTGCGAATGTATTTTTAACAAAAAATAGTAACAGGCTTTAATAAAGACCTTACCTGTTGAATTATTATTTCAACTTGGTAAGTAATTAAATACGAGTGAGCGGCTTATAAGGTTTATATTTTATCTCTTAATCCATTTTGCTGGTCGCAATGGTGTAAATAAATCAATAGAACTATGTTAGCTTTGAAACATGTTGTATTAACAGGTTTGTTTTATGAGTTCGGCTCCTATAATTTATGCACTTAGTAACAATAGCTTATTGATAGATGCAGCACATTTAGACGCAAACAATGTATTAACTATACAAAAAAAAATTTGGGCTTTAGCTGCGCACTGTAAAAACACCGCAGAGTTTACCGACTTAGTTGCAGGAATGAATTCCCTCACTTTGTATTTGAAGTCATCTGCGGGCTTAACTAAATGGCTAGAGGCATTACCATTATTATGGGATGAGCTCAAAAGCAGTACTTTTACTGGTAAACACTATTTAATAGAGACCCTATACGAGGGTGAAGATCTTGCTTATGTAGCCCGCTTTCATAATTTAAGTATTGATGAGGTAATTAGTATACATAGCAAAGCTCAGTATCACGTTTTGTTTTTAGGCTTTCAGCCCGGATTTGCCTATTTACATGGTTTAGATACACGCCTACATACCCCAAGGCGCGCTGAGCCTCGCATTAAAGTACCTAAAGGTGCGGTGGCTATTGGCGCTGCCCAAACCGGTATTTACCCTAGCGACACTCCTGGTGGCTGGCATATTATTGGCCATACCAATACCACATTATTTAACAGCTCTCATTCGCAACCTTGCTTAATGCAACCAGGCGATACCCTTGAGTTTGTAGCGCTAAAAAATCAAGGAGCAGGCGCATGATAAAAGTACTAAAACCAGGCGTACAACTCACTATTCAAGATTTTGGCCGAATTGGCTATCGTCATTTAGGAGTAAGTAAAGCTGGCAGCTTAGACCCCTGTGCACAATTAATAGCTAATCGACTCCTTGGTAATAACGACAACGATGCGGTGCTTGAAGTAACTGTGGGCTTATGTGAGCTTGAATTTAACTGCGATACTGTCATTGCCATTCAAGGCGCAGATTTGCAAGCAAAGCTTGATGATCAACCTATTTACCCTGGTTGGACATACGCTATTAAAAATAAACAAGTATTAAGCTTTGCTACAGGACGAGCCGGTTTGAGGGCATATATTGCAGTAAAAGGTGGCGTGCAGTGCCCGCTAATAATGGGCTCTAGAGCAACTGATTTAAATGCATGCTTTGGTGGGCTCGATGGCAAAGCACTCAGCAGTGGTGACTGCATCCCAATTAAGCCTTTTAATGGCCCTTTTATAAAAATGGGGGCTATTGCTCCACCGCAACGTAAAATTATCCGCTTGCACCATAGCCCACACGCAAAGTTATTAGGTAAAACACTTTTGCATAGCTTTACTTCGGGTAAATTTAAAGCCAGCCCTAACAGTAATAGAATGGGCGTAAGGTTAGTAAATAATACAGATAATCTGATGCACACACATTCATTACCTTCTGTGGCTGTGAACCCAGGGAGCATACAATTGCCCCCCAACGGAGAGCCCATAGTATTACTTAATGATGGCCAAACTACCGGCGGCTATCCGCTACTAGGTACAGTGATCAGTGCTGACTTACATCAATTTGCACAGTTTAGAGCAGCCGATAATATAGAATTTGAATATGTAACCCTAGAGCAAGCACGCAGAGCCCAACATAAACAAAATGCTCATTTATATCAGCTCAGTTTAGCACTCAATAATAGCAATAATAAAAAATAGGACGGTTATGCTCGATTTAAATATAAATAGAAGCATAGTGTAATAAAAGTACAAACTCCTACGGCAGTAACCTTACTCGCCGTTAATATTGTTTTAATGTATAGCGTGGTGTTCAATGACTAAATCAACTTACCCTATGGCGTGCGTATTAATTACCGGTTTTGCTCCTTTTGATGGCGAAACCATTAACCCCTCTTGGCAAGCAGTGCAAAAGCTCGACGACCATATAATAATGAAACATAGAGTATGTGCTATTGAGTTATCGTGTGAGTTTAATACTTCTATTGCACAATTACACCAAGCGATAGAGGCCCATAATCCGGCGATAGTTTTATGTGTTGGCCAAGCTGGTGGACGTAACGAAATATCTATAGAGCGTATTGCGATTAATATAGATGACGCTCGCATTAAAGATAATGCCGGTAAGCAACCTATTGATACCCCAATTGCAAAAAATGGCCCAGATGCTTATTTTAGCAATTTACCAATAAAACGTATGCTAAGCGCCTTACATGAAAGTGATATTCCTGCGGCCATTTCTAATACTGCCGGTACTTATGTGTGTAACCATGTGATGTATGGTTTGCTGCATTATATAAACGAAAACTATACAAAAATGAAAGGCGGCTTTATTCATATTCCTTATTTACCAAGCCAAGCAGTGCACCATAATGGCGCACCAAGCATGAGTGAAGAAGTGGTAATAAATGCGCTAAAAGTAATGATAGCTGAAGCTTTGAGCAATGAGCGCGATGTAAAAATAGCAGCCAGCACCACACATTAATCATTTTGGTGCAATACGAGCTATGTTGGTGCATAAATTATTCTTATTATTTTGTAAATGCGGTGTGACTTACGTTATCAATTCTGCTAAAACAAAGGTGAGTCGCAGAGTTTTTTTGCTCTGCAATACACATAAAAACAAGAATGAGGGGTAGTCTATGTGTTCAATTTTTGGGGTGTTAGATATAAAATCTGATCCCGTACAGTTGCGTACGCAAGCCATCGAAATGTCGAAGTTATTAAGGCACCGCGGCCCTGATTGGTCGGGTGTTTATGCATCGAAAAAAGCAATTTTAGTACATGAACGCCTAGCTATTGTAGGGGTTTCTAGCGGTGCACAGCCTTTATATAATCCAGAAAAAACACATATTTTAGCGGTAAACGGTGAAATTTATAATCATAAAGAATTAGCGGCAAATTTAACCACCGATTTTACCTTTCAAACAGAATCTGACTGCGAAGTTATTTTAGCGCTTTACAAACAAAAAGGTGCCGACTTTTTAGATGATTTAAATGGCATTTTTGCATTTTGTTTATACGATGAAGAAAATGACAGTTACCTTATTGGCCGCGATCATATTGGTATTATTCCGCTTTACACCGGTCACGATGAACACGGTAACTTTTACGTGGCTTCAGAGCTAAAAGCCCTTTCACCAATTTGTAAGCACATTGAAGAATTTCCGCCTGGGCATTACCTAAGCAGTAAAGATGGCGAGCTTAAAGCGTATTACAAACGCGATTGGCAAAGCTTTGACACCGTTAAAAATAACAGCGCAAAGGCCGAAGATGTGAAAAGCGCACTAGAGGCTGCCGTTAAACGCCAGCTTATGTGCGACGTGCCTTATGGCGTATTACTCTCTGGTGGCTTAGATTCGTCGCTTATATCGGCTATAACCCAGCGTTTTGCGGCAAAACGAATTGAAGATAACGACGAAAGCGATGCATGGTGGCCTAAGTTGCATTCTTTTTCTGTTGGTCTTGAAGGCTCACCCGATTTAGCCGCGGCTAAAAAAGTAGCCGATATGATAGGCACTATCCATCACCCTATTATATTTACTATTGAGCAAGGTATTGATGCTCTGCGCGAAGTGATTTATCACATAGAAACCTACGATGTAACCACTATTCGAGCCTCTACACCTATGTATTTAATGGCCCGACAAATTAAAGCCATGGGTATTAAAATGGTGCTATCGGGCGAAGGAGCAGATGAACTGTTTGGTGGCTATTTGTATTTTCATAAAGCGCCGAATGCACAAGAGTTTCATGAAGAGCTTAACCGTAAAGTATCTAAACTGCATATGTTTGATTGCCTACGTGCCAATAAATCGATGGCAGCATGGGGAGTTGAAGCACGCGTACCATTTTTAGATAAAGAGTTTGTGGATGTAGCAATGCGTATTAACCCACAAGCTAAAATGTGTACAGAGGGAAAAATAGAAAAGCATATTTTACGCGAAGGCTTTGCAGATTATTTACCAGAGGAAGTATTATGGCGTCAAAAGGAGCAGTTTTCAGACGGTGTAGGTTATAACTGGATTGATACCTTAAAAGAGTTTGTAAACGAGCAAGTGAGCGATCAAGAGCTTGCCAATGCAAAGTTTAAATACCCTATAAATACCCCCGATTCTAAAGAGGCATATTATTACCGCGCTATTTTTGAATCTCACTTTCCTGGTGATGCCGCCGCTAAATGTGTGCCTTATGGCAAATCGGTAGCGTGTTCTACGCCCGAAGCGCTGGCATGGGATGCGTCGTTTCAAAATAATGCTGACCCTTCTGGGCGTGCCGCGCTTATTCATAACGATGCGTATGCTAGCAAAAGCTAAGCGAATTTATTTAGTGCCACACAAGCCAGCATGGCTTGTGTGGCGCTTTATAACACTCACATCGTCTCAAGCTGTTTTTTATAACCACACGGCTAACTTAGCCGGTTCAAGTGCTTTAATTGTTATTTATAAAAAGGGCTTAACCTCTAAATTGATGCAATATATTGCGTCAAAATCGAATCATCCTGCGACTGTATTTTTAAATCAAAATGAGATAACTCAACCTTATTGTAAAATTCGCTGGTTTAACAAAACAAGTGAAATTAAGCGCTGTGGGCATGGCACTTTGGCTGCAGCTAACTTTTTACTTCATTATTTTTCTTATTGTCCACAGGTATTTATTACAAGCTGTAATGAGCGTTTTAAAATAAAAATTAACAGGCAACAAGCTCAGCTGGTATTAGCAAGTATTAAGTCGATAAAGTCCCCCTGCTACTGTAAATTACAGCAAGTATTTTCATTATCAATAAAAGCCGCGTACAGCAGTGCCAATAAAAACGGTTACACCTTGTTATTGTTCAATGCACAAGACGATTTAACACGCTTACAAGTTGATTTTAAAGCCCTAAGTCACCTGCATAAAAATGCGGTTATTGCGCTAACAGTACAAAATACTCAAGCACAAAATGCCATTGCACATTTTAGATACTTTGCCCCGCAGTTTGGTGTAAACGAAGATACCGCAACGGGTTCAGCAGTATCGGTTATTGCACCCTTATTATTTAGACTATACGGTTTAAATAAAGTTACGCTTATACAGCAATCGCCTAATGGCGCGTTGTTAAACTATGAACTTAACAACGGCCAAGTTGTTATTTACTAATAATTTATAGCGGCCTTAATAGGCATAAGGCAAAGTAATTATTATCGTCTTGCCATGTTTGCTCTAAACTTAAATTAGCTTGTGCCGCAAGCTGTTTAAACGATTCTAGGGTGTACTTATGAGAATTTTCGGTATGAATACTTTCACCTTGTTTAAAATTAATTTGTTGGTTATTAATTATCACTGTTTGCTCGCAAAGGCTCACTAAGTGCATTTCTATGCGGTTATGCTGCTCGTTATAACGTGATTCATGGTTAAAATTGGCTAAATTAAATGATCCATTTAGTTCGTCATTGATTCGTTGTAATAAGTTTTTATTAAATGCAGCGGTTACACCGAGTTTATCGTCGTATGCATCTAACAGTACTTGGCGCTGTTTTACCAAGTCAATCCCGATTAAAACATAGCCATTTACACCACATAAATGCTGAAAGTTTCTCATTATTTCAATGGCTTTAAGCGTGTTAAAATTACCTAAGGTGGAGCCCGGGAAATACACTAAATTAGTTTGGCTATCGAGGGCGGTTTCTTTAATAAGCTGTTTAACCATTGCGCTATCGGTAAAGTCGCCTAATAACGGAGCAATAACCAGTTCAGGGAATAACGGCGATAAATGCGCTAATGAATAGTTAAGCATTTCTGTAGATATTTCGAACGGTACAAACGTTTTTACTTTGCTCATATGAGCTAATAAGTGGGCAATTTTTTTGCCTGAACCACAACCGGGTTCTATTATTGATAAGCTTTCAGGTAGGATTTGTGCAATCTCTTTTGAGTACCTTTCTAAAATAGCCAGCTCAGTACGGGTTACGTAATACTCTTGCAGCCTTGTTATTTGCTCAAATAATGCAGCCCCCTTGTCGTCATAAAAATATTTACAGGGGAGTGATTTTTGTTGCTGGGTTAAGCCACTTATTACATCTGTTAAAAACTCACAGTTGCTTATAGAGGTATTTATACTGCACTGCTTTATTGTTGTCATTTGGCTCATGTTTTATCCTTAGCGAGTCTTATACCACTACACATCCAGGCTTGATGGGGATAATAAAAGTTTCTGTAGGTTGTACGTAAATGATTAGCAGGAGTTAACACACAACCGCCACGTAATACCATTTGATTGCTCATAAACTTACCATTGTACTCTCCTGCCACGCCTGCAATTGGCTTAAAACCTGGGTAAGGTAAATAAGCACTGTTTGTCCATTGCCAGCAGCTATCTGTAAGCTGCCCAATAGCAGCGCTACTATCGGCCATATTTGGTAATAAAAGTGACGTGTGCGCTGTGTTACTTGGTGCGTGTTGCTGGGCTGCATATTCCCATTCAAACTCTGTGGGCAGGCGTGCATTAACAAAACTTGCATAAGCGCTGGCCTCATAATAACTAACATGACAAACCGGCGCGGCTAAGTTAAGGGGTAATAATCCGTAATGGGTAAACTCAAACCACTCCCCGTTTATATAATGCCAATACAATGGCTGTGTTAAATTATTAGCCTGTATATGTGCCCAGCCGTCACTTAGCCAATGTTGCGGGTTGCTATAGCCTGAGCTATTAATAAAGCCTAAATACTCTGCATTAGTCACTAATCTATTAGCAAAGCTAAATGGATGAACCAGCACAGAGTGCTTAGGTTGTTCGTTATCGTAGGCAAATTGGTTTTCAGCATTGCTCCCTATGTTTATAATTGCTTGGTCAAAGTTTATAAATTTTATAGCGGCACTGGATTGCTGGTTTGGTACTTGAGTTGGCTTTAGTGGTTGGTACGCAGGAAATATTGGGTTAATAGAAAAGTTATACTTAATATCCATCAACATTAGCTCTTGGTGTTGTTGCTCGTGATTTAGGCCAAGAGTAATTATTTGCTCTATTTCTGGGGTTATTGCAGTATTTAACACGCTTATAACAGCTTCATCAATATATCGTCTGTATGCTATTACGTCATCAAGACTCGGCCTCGATAGGCTGCCTCTGTTGCCCCGCTTAAATTGCTCACCAATTCCGTTGTAGTAAGAATTAAATAATATTTTAAACTCAGGATTAAATACTTTGTAATTACGGCTATGAATGCAGAGTAAAAATGTTTCAAAAAACCAACTGGTATGCGCAAGATGCCATTTACTTGGGCTTACGTCGGCCATTGCTTGTAATTGACAGTCTTCTGCACTTAACGCACTAATGAGTGATAGGCTATATTTACGTACCGCTTTAAAATGCTCACTAAGCTCATTTTTTCCAACTAAATGTTTAATATCATTAGTCATAGTCGCAATTTACTCCTTTAACTACTTTACTGTTAAAATATAACCTAATGTTAAATCATATACTAAGTATTCCTAGATTAAAGGGGCGTTTATATTAGGCACCTTTAATTAGCAGCTTATTAGTATTTACATACTCCGTGACAGTAATTATTTACCTATGTGTTTTTATAATTCTGATTTCGGATAATATGCGCTGATTTATAAGTGTTCTCGTATATGTATTAGTAAATAGTAAACTAATTTAACAAGTTAGAGAGTGTTTGTTTTTTATACTTAAAAGCAACAAATATCATCATTTTGACTATAATATCAGCAGTCTAAATACAAAATCATTTACATTTAGTATTTAACTCATACACTAGTAAAGTTAATGATCAAAAATCAGATTAGTTAGTCTTCTAATTATTTGTGTTTAAACTAATATAATTACAAGACTAATATAATTAATTACGACACTGGGTAACATCCAGGGTTAGAACAACAAATGAGGTATTGCATGAGCGAAGAGCATGACAAATATAGTATTGATAGTACGGACTATACCGTAGGTCAAGACAACGTACAAAAATGGGGGTTAGATATACATAACTCTGTTTTCGGCATAAGTGCTGGTCTGATTGTCATCTTTTTGATCGCTATTTTAGTTACCGATCCACAAACAGCTAAGTCTGCACTTGATAGTATAAAAACAGATATTATTAATAACTTTGACGCCTTATTTATGTGGGCTGCTAACTTTTTCGTTATTTTTTGTTTAGCACTTATTGTATCGCCTTACGGTAAAATACGTTTAGGGGGAGATGATGCAGTACCTACTCACTCTCGCCTTTCATGGTTAGCTATGTTATTTGCTGCAGGTATGGGTATTGGCTTAATGTTTTGGGGTGTTGCAGAACCGCTTGCATATTATACTGGCTGGTTTGAAACACCTTTAAATGTAGCTCCTAATACACCAGAGGCAGCAAAACTAGCAATGGGCGCAACTATGTTCCATTGGGGTCTACATCCGTGGGCTATTTATGCAGTTGTCGCACTTTCACTTGCATTCTTTACTTATAACAAAGGCTTACCACTGTCTATCCGTTCTATTTTTTATCCTATTTTAGGTGATAGAGCGTGGGGATGGCCTGGCCACCTTATCGACATTTTAGCTGTGCTTGCAACACTCTTTGGTCTTGCAACTTCACTAGGGTTAGGAGCACAACAAGCCTCTGCAGGTATAGATCATGTATTTGGTACCTCTGGTGGTGTTGGTTCACAAATTTTAGTTATTATTGGGGTTTCACTTTTAGCTATTATTTCGGTAGTTAGAGGGATTGATGGCGGAGTAAAAGTACTTAGTAATGCCAATATGTTAATTGCCTTGGTTTTACTTGTGTTTGTATTTTTAGTTGGCTTTGCTGTTGCTATAGGTAATGTGCCTACTACCATAATGGGCTATGTAGAAAATATTATCCCCTTAAGTAATCCTCATGGTCGTGAAGATGAAACCTGGATGCATGGCTGGACTGTATCGTACTGGGCGTGGTGGATTTCCTGGTCACCGTTTGTAGGTATGTTTATTGCGCGTGTTTCTCGTGGTCGTACTATACGTGAATTTTTAATTGCGGTATTACTAGTGCCTACTGCTGTTACTATTTTATGGATGTCTATATACGGCGGTATTGCTATTGATCAGGTGGTTAATAATGTAGGTGAGCTAGGTACTAACGGCCTTACTGAAGTACCACTTGCTATGTTCCAAATGTTTGATGCATTACCTTTGTCTAACATTTTATCGTTTGTAGCGATTATTTTAGTATTGGTGTTTTTTATTACGTCATCGGATTCTGGTTCATTGGTAATTGATTCGATCACGGCTGGTGGCAAAATTGATGCACCTGTACCACAACGTATCTTTTGGGCTGTAACCCAAGGTGCGGTAGCTGCCGCACTACTTTGGATAGGTGGAACTGAAGCTATACAAGCGCTGCAAGCTGGCGCTATATCTGCCGGGTTACCTTTTACTATTGTATTGTTGTTTATGTGTTTAAGCTTACTGTTGGGCTTACGTACTGAGCCTCGTACTAAAAAGTAACCGTACTTATTACCCTTACTGGTAATTATAAAAAGTACTAATAAAAACGCCGCAAATTATGCGGCGTTTTTTTATAACTATAAAATAAAGTTTATATCCACAAATCATCTATCGGCGTATCTAAGCGATAATGATGACTCAGCTGTGCTTGTAACAACTCAGCTGTGGCCAATGCATCGGTTAGGGCATTATGGTTATTATAGGCAGGAAGTGAGTAGCGCTTACGACAATCATTTAATCGCAACGAGCCTATTTTAGAGTTAAATAACCGCCCTATTAAACCCTGGCGTGCTGTTAATGCTCTTTTTTCAATATCCATAGTATCAACTAACGCAAACTCTATGCCTTCGTGCAGCCTAAGTAACAACGCATTATTTAAAAATGGCCGCTCAATTGCTGCATAATGTACCACCACGACTTTACCGCTTAGCGCGGCAAGCAAAGGCTCAATAATACGATTAAAGTCTGGTGCATCATCAACCTCTGAGTGCGTAATACCATGAATGATTATTGATTCTTCATGTAAGTTTCTGCGCGGTTGTACTACCCAATGGCGGCTGTGCTTGCAGTATATTCGCTGTAAGTTAAAAGGCACTAAACCCACACTCACTATGTCATCTGCTTCGCTATCTAAGCCGGTGGTTTCAAAATCCATCGCTACAAATGGCACATCAGCTATTGCTGCAGCAGGCTGATTAAAAGCCGATGCATAAAATTGCTGTAACAATGCATTTTCACTGCTATTTGCTAATTGCTGATACCTAAGCGACCAGTCAACTATTGCTTGCTTTTGCTTGCTCATAGAAAAATCACTTCACATTTGTATTTGAAATAAAGCTAAATTTTAGATAGTTTTGCGCTTTTTCAAGAATCGCAAATGCCTCTTTTAAATTACGCTGCTCAAACGGTGAAAGTTGATGCGGATCTAAATTATTATCGGGCTCTTCACCTTGCTCTATTTGTAATGCTTGATGACGAATTCGCATCATAGCTATATACTCCAGCGCATCTCGTAAATCTTGTGCTTTACCCTCGGGTAAACTTTTTGCGGCAATTATATCCTCAAGGCGGTCAAACGAGTTTTGTTTGCGTGAACCAATCGCTAATGCATGCACCCGTATAACATCCGAAAGTGGTGCGGTACCACGGCGTTTTAAGTTCATTGAGTGCTTATGCTGGCCGTTATGCTCTAAAACAAAACCTTTGAAGAACCCAAGAGGCGGCGTTCGATTACGCGCATTAGCAGCCATATTTGCCAAAAACACCCTATTTGCTTTGCTTTGTTTAGCAACAAAGACTTTGAGCTCATCGGCCCATTTTGTTTTACCCCAAACGCCGTCCAAATCAAAAAATATAGAGCTGTGTAATAACGTTTGTGGTTTTGGTTTTGCTATCCAATCTGCAAATTGCTCAAACCATTGAGAGCGAGTTTTACGCCACTTTTTAAATGACGCCATAATTTCGCCATCACAATAGGTGTAGCCGCATTGTGCTAAACCATCACAAACAAAATCAGCAATGTTTTGAAAGTACTCGTTATGTAACTCATCGTTGTAACTGTCATCTAAAATAAGCGCATTATCTTGATCCGTTACTATAAGTTGCTCATCGCGCGCCATGGAGCCTAAAGCAATAAAACAATAAGGCACGGGAGCTGGCCCATACTTTTCTTCAGCTAATATTAATAACCTTTGCTTAAAAGTACGGCCAATCACTGCCATGGCTGTACCAACCATATGAGAGTTTGCATCTTCGTTAACCATACGCACAAATACATTAGGTAACTGGCGGGCATAATGGGTTAAGTCTTCCACTGATTGCTGGGCCAAAATACCACGCACTAATAACAAGCTACTTTGCGACTCGTAACGTAAAATATCAGACAGTGATATTACCCCAATCGGCCTGCGTTTTTGCACTACCGGCAAATGATGCAGGCTGTCTCTTAACATAGCTAATACAGCTTCGAAAACGTAGGCATTAGCATCTAAAATCACTAAGTTAGTAGACATAATATGCTGTGCTTGAGTATCAAACGACAGCCCTGGCGCAACCACTTTATTACGTAAATCTCGGTCGGTAATTATGCCAACTACTTGGCCATCATCCTCTTCCGGGTCGTCGTTAACGGGCTTATTTATATCTGTAACCAGTACTGATGAAACCGCTTCTTCGCTCATTAATTTAGCAACATCTTGCACCGTAGAAGTGGTTAATACCGTCACTACATCACGATGAATAAGCGACTTTACTTTTGCTGTCGTTAAATCGTTACTGTCGGCTTGCTCAACAATAGCTTGGTGCAAACGTACATTGCCATCGGTTTCAAAGTAATCAGCAAATGCATCAAACTCATCGCAATAACGATTAAACAGTTCAACATTAATGCAGTAAACCAATGTGTCTTCTAGTGCAGTGGCCGGAAAACGCACTTTGCGGTTCATCAATAGGCCCATTTGGCCAAATATTCCACCCACGGCTAAACGATTATAAAGCTCGCCATTACGGCGATACATTTCTACCGAGCCGCTTCTTATAACGTACAAGTCGGCAATATCTTGGCCTAACTGTAAAATCTCTGTTTGCGCTCTAAAGTAAGCAACTTCAACTTGTTGCGCCAGCTCGTTAAGCGCTTTAATGGGTAAATCGTTAAAAGGGGGATGCTGTGCTAAAAACTGCGCTATTTCTATTTGTTCGGCTTGCATAGTTGCTTCCTACATAGCGATATTATGATGTGTTTTATACTAATTTAATGCAATTGGTATTACCTAAAGACTAACATTACCAATCTTAGGTTAAAACATATAGTGGATACAAAAAAAGAGTCAATAATGACTCTTTTTAAATTAATTTAATAAAATATTATTTACTACGTTGGGCTTGTTTTTTAGCGTTTTTAGCCTCTTTACGTTGCTGTAAAATAGCTTGTGCTTCATTACCAATGTGGCCTTCGCCACGCGCTTGTGCAAGCTCTATTTGCTTTTGTCGCTCAGCAAAACGTTCTCTCTGCTCATCGCTTACATTATCAATACAATGGTGACACGACACGCCTTCCATATATTCAGCTTTTAACTTTTCGTCTTCGGTGATCGGCATACGACACGCATGACATTGGTCATACGAGCCTTTTTGTAAGTCGTGATTAACCGCTACACGATTATCAAATACAAAACATTCGCCTTCCCACATGGTTTCATCTTTTGGTACTTCTTCAAGGTATTTTAAAATACCGCCTTCAAGATGGTACACTTCATCAAAGCCTTGCTCTTTCATATACGCTGTTGATTTTTCACAGCGGATACCGCCAGTACAAAACATAGCTACTTTTTTATGCTTGCTTGGATCAAGGTTTTCTTTAGCCCACTGCGGAAATTCACGGAATGTTTTGGTGTTAGGATCAACTGCGTTTTGAAAGGTACCTATTTCAATTTCGTAATCGTTGCGGGTATCTATAAGTATCACTTCTGGGTCTGAAATTAATGCGTTCCATTCATTTGGCTTAACATAACTACCCACTACTTTTAGCGGATCGATGCCCTCAACCCCCATAGTCACAATTTCTTTTTTTAGTTTTACTTTGGTGCGGTAAAATGGGCATTCGTCATCGTAAGATTCTTTAGTAACAATGTTATTAAGGCTTGGCTGTTGTTCAAGCCATTTAAGAAGATTATCTATGCCAGCACGTTTAGCTGAAACCGTACCATTAATACCCTCAGAGGCGATTAGTAAAGTACCGCGAACTTCATTTGCCTCCATTACATCTAGTAATGGTTTTCTAAGCGCTTCAAACTCAGGTAATGCTACAAATTTATACAGTGCACACACTATAAAGTGCTCGCTGGTTAAATTGTCTTTATGAACAGCCGTCATATTTATTCCTATTTTGCTTTTTAATATATACCGAATCGTAAATCCGGCGCATCTTGGGCGCGTATTTTACGCTTTTTGTGATTAAATGCAAAAATTAGCCTTATAATTTGCATTTTACTGTTAGCCATACGCCTCTGTGGGCTATAATGCGCCGATAGAATTAAGATATAACTTGCTCATTTTGGAGAAACACACCTTGCACTTTACTGATCTTGGGATTGATAATCGCCTTGAAACACAACTAGCACACCAAGGGATCACCCAGCCTACCGACATTCAAGCACATGCAGTGCCTACAGCACTTGCAGGGCATGACATTTTCGCCCAGTCTAAAACAGGGTCAGGCAAAACCTTGGCGTTTTTATTACCCGCTGTTCAACGAGTAATGAAACAAAAAGCACTCAGTAAACGCGATCCTCGGGTACTTATTGTTGCTCCGACACGTGAGCTTGCTACGCAAGTATTTACACAACTGCGTTTATTAATCGCAGGTACAAACATTAAAGCCGTAAAAATACTCGGCGGCGAAAATTTTAATGACCAAATTAAAGCGCTTAGAAACGATCCGCAGTTTGTAGTTGCAACACCAGGTCGTCTAGCCGATCACCTTACAAAGCGTACGTTACAATTGAGCGGTCTTGAGCTGCTTATTTTTGATGAAGCAGACCGTATCCTAGATTTAGGCTTTACCGAACAACTTAAAATGATTAATGACTTGGCCGATCATCGCCTGCGCCAAACATTATTGTTTTCGGCTACACTAGATCATGCACAAGTAGATGCACTATCACGCAACTTATTAAAAAAGCCTAAGCAAATAATGCTCAGCGCTGCAAACGAGCAACACTCAGATATTAAACAAAGCTTATATCTTGCTGATCATCTTGATCATAAAGAAGCCTTACTTGAGCACTTTTTGAATCAAGACGATGTTGGCCAATGTATTATATTTACAGCTACCCGTGCAGATACCAGCCGTTTGAGCGAAGCGCTTTGCGCTAAAGGTTTTAAAGCACAGCCATTAGCAGGTGATTTAGCACAAAATAAGCGTCTCGATATTATGGATGCATTTAGCCGCGAAAACTTCAAAATATTAATAACCACAGATGTTGCGTCACGTGGCTTAGATTTACTCAGTGTTACCCATGTTATAAATTTTGATTTACCTAAACACGCTGAAGAATATGTTCACCGAATTGGGCGAACAGGTCGAGCTGGTTTTAAAGGCAGCGCACTGTCGTTAGTAGGCCCTAAAGATTGGCCAAGTTATTTAGCAATTAAAGCATTCTTAAATGATGAATTAAAGTTTGATAGCGTTGATGGTTTAAAAGCTAAATTTAAAGGGATTAAAGAAAAGAAACCAGTTGCAATTTTAGCCACAGAAAAAACAGTAGCAGCTAAAAAGCCAGTGTTTAAACGCAAAGCTAAGCCTAAAAAACCATCAGCTCCCATTAAAGCCCCTATTAATATTGATGGCGATACTCCTATGCGCCGCAGAAAAAAGCCTGAACAGGAATAATTATGAGTTACCTTGGAACCACACAAACCTTATTTGTAAAAGAAGTTAGTAACGAAGGTGCTTACCTAGACGGCCACGATTTAGGCGAAGTATTTTTACCAAAACAAGAAATAAAACATGAGCTTGAAGCTGGAGATAGCATTAGCGTATTTATATTTTTAGATAATGCTAATTTACCTACAGCAACAATTAAAAAGCCTCATGCACAAGTAGGTGAATATGCCCTACTGCGTGTTAAAGAAATTAATAGTATTGGTGCCTTTTTAGATTGGGGCTTAGAAAAAGATGTACTAGCGCCGTTTAATGAGCAAAAACCGCGTATGCAAGAAGGTCATTCGTATTTAGTGCGTTTGTACCTAGACAATGCCAGTAAGCGTATTTGTGCATCAAATAACTTTAATCGTTTTTTATCTAAAGATGAGCCGCAATACACCCATTTACAAGAAGTCGATTTGATCATAGCGGGTAAAACTGACATTGGTTACAAAGTCCTTATTGAAGAATCTCACTTTGGTGTTATTTTTTACAATATGGTATTTAAAAGCTTATTTGTAGGGCAAAAACTAAAAGGCTTTATTCAAAAAGTGCGTGAAGATGGCAAAATTGACGTTGTATTAGAAAAACCAGGTATGGCTAAAGTTAGTAATCTTGGCGATGTTATAATGGAAAAGCTAAAAGAGGAAGGTGGCGTTATTGCTTTAGGTGATAAGTCTGATCCTGAAACAATTAAGAAAATATTTTCGACCAGTAAAGCTAATTATAAAAAGGCAATTGGTGGATTATTTAAACTAGGATTAATAGAAATTGAAGCGAAATCCATTCGCTTAAAATAACAATTTATTATTATGCGTTGAGTGTAGCCTAAGTGCTGCACTTAGCGCTTATAACTAACCTTTCACTACCCAATAATATATTTATACGGCAAAGTACATTGTGTATATTGCTTAGCGTAATTGAGCACTTCTTCTTTATTTTGCAAATTTAATGGCGCTAAACGAAATACTTTATCTTCACAATCTCGTTTAAGGCTATCATGGCTATCTACACATTCGTGTGAAGTTACATGCTGTTGACTTAATCTATCCTCATTTTTATAACAAAGGTGATAAGCGTAATTTTGCATTGTTTGTTTAAAATCGAATATATTTACGGGATATATAGCAACAATATCCGTAACTGTCGTTACTCCATCATACACTTTACTAGAAAAAACATATTTGTTTACTGAAAATCCAGCAACAATAATCACTATAGAACCTAACATTAGTCTCAAAATAAAACCCTTACTGCATTTTGATTTTATTAATGTAACATAAAACAAACATCTCGCAAGGGTTCTGGCAACAAAGTCTGAACTTTTGTTAAATTATCCTATAGATTTATTAACATCTGCCAAAACAGCAACAGGATTGTCTGCTTGAGTAATTGGACGTCCGATCACCAAGTAATCGCTGCCTGCATCTATAGCTTGTTTAGGAGTCATAATGCGTTTTTGATCGCCAGCATCACTCCCTACTGGGCGAATACCAGGCGTTACTAGCTTAAAGCCTGCGCCTAACTCTGCTTTTAATTGTTGTGCTTCTTGAGCAGAGCAAACAACACCATCAAGTCCTGCTTCTTTTGCCAGCTTCGCTAAATAAATAACTTGCTCTTGTGGTGTTTTTTCTACGCCTAAACGCTTTAACTCTGTCTCATCCATACTCGTTAGCACGGTAACAGCAATTAATAATGGGGCTTTATCGCCAAATGGAGCTAGTGCTTGTTTAGCTTTGCTCATCATCTCAAAGCCACCACTTGCATGCACATTAACCATCCATACACCCATTTTTGCCGCCGCAGTCACTGCTTTTGCCACTGTGTTAGGAATATCATGAAATTTTAAATCTAAAAACACATCAAAACCTAAATCAATTAACTCTTTTACAAATGCAGGGCCAAAGTAAGTAAACATTTCTTTACCTACTTTAAGGCGACATGAATCGGGTGATAGCTGTTTTACAAAGTCTAAAGCGGCTTGCTGATCATCGTAATCGAGTGCAATAAGAATTTTTTTTGATTTTTCGAAAGGCATAACTATCCTACTTTATAGCGAAAGTGTTATTTGAAAACTAAAAGATTAAAATCCGTCTAAGCCCTTGCTTGGTACAGTAGTTTCCCAATGCTTACAAGAAGGACAATTCCAATAAATTGTATAACTAGTAAAGCCACAATGCTGACATTGAAAGTCTGGTTTGGTGGCAATATAAGAAGTGACCAGTTTATCTATTTGGTCGAGCACCTCTTTAGTATTTTTATCTTGAGCGCCCATTAGTTGTAATAAAAAACTAAACCCGCGTATGGTTGGTTGGCGCTTTAAGCTATCAGTTAAAAACTCAAAAGCTTGCTCTGTATTACCTTGCTCTAACAAAGCTTGGCAATGTTGTATTTTTATTAGCACGCCACCTTTGTCGAGTAACTCACTGATCAGCTGATGAAATTGATGAGTTAAATTTAGATGCTTATAACAATGTGCTAATTTATCGACAAATAAAGGAGCAAAAAATGTAAATTGGCAAATTAATTCGCGCCAATAGTAAATTGCCTTTACGTAGTCTTCTTTAG
Source organism: Pseudoalteromonas sp. SR45-4 (assembly GCF_014163535.1). Lineage (NCBI taxonomy): Bacteria > Pseudomonadati > Pseudomonadota > Gammaproteobacteria > Alteromonadales > Pseudoalteromonadaceae > Pseudoalteromonas > Pseudoalteromonas sp. SR45-4. The sequence goes on along the minus strand of NZ_JACJDO010000015.1, from coordinate 42,589 downwards.
TATATGCAGACAAACCAAGTTCATATAAAGGACGTATCGCTTTATGATTCAAACTAATGGCTTTGCGCATTAATGAGGGGTTATTATCACTTAACGCCAGCTCACAGTAAAAGTTAGCTATGGCTTTAAAGTGTTGTTCTTTTGAAAATAATTCACTATGCGCTTCAAACATATTAATCCCTTTTTGCCACTCTCGGGTTTGCGAATATAGAGTGATAATAGGATCTAATGCTTCACTGTGGTCCATTTTAACAAGCCAAACTAAATGCTCTTCGGCACTATCTAATAGCCCAGCCATAACATAATCTTCTGCTAATTCTAAACGACTAGCAGCAGCTTGTTGCTCATTAAGGCTTGGGTGTTTTAAAAGGAGTTCGTGAATTTTTATTGCGCGGTCTAGCTCGCCTCTGCGGCGAAACATAGTTGCAAGCGTTGAATAATGTTCAACCGAGTCAGCTGCAACTTCTAGTAAATTAATTAAATGTTCAAGGCCTTGATCTTCTTCCCTGTCGAGTAAAAACTTTAAGCCTTTACTATATTCAGAGGTGATCTGCCGATTAAATTGATGAGCTTGATTTTTAGCACTGTTTTTTCCCATTATCCAGCCGTAACCGGCAGCCACAGGAAGTAGTAAAAATAACAGCTCAATCATAATTATGAGTCTTTATCAGCAGCAGGCTTTTTTTTATTTTGTTCAGGTGCTAACTGTTTTTTTAAACGATAATTTTGCCACTTAAGTTGTGAAAACAATTTAAAGCTTACAAAACAACCAATTACAACACCTAATAAAAAGCAAATACTTATTATAACGGCTAAAGGCAATGTATTGCTGGCTATAATATAGTTTATTTGTACTAATTGTGGATTTTGAGAACCCAATACAAATGCACTGATCAAGCAAAGTGCAACCAGAATAATTTTTAATACCTTAAACAAGTACCCTACTCCAATAAGTTAACTAGGCAATGCTCTCGTTTACACGATCACGTAATTCTTTACCTGGTTTAAAATGTGGTACATGTTTACCATCTAGCTCTACTGTTTCGCCAGTCTTAGGGTTACGACCGGTACGTGGAGCGCGATAATGCAAAGAAAAACTACCAAAACCTCTGATCTCAATACGATCTGAAGAAGATAATGAGCCGGCCATTTGTTCAAGAATTTCTTTTACTGCATTTTCAACATCTTTCACTGGAACGTGTGCGTGTTGCTGTGCAAGTGTTTCTATCAGTTCTGACTTAGTCATAGCATTTCCTTAAAAGAAATAATGGAAGGGCATAAACTGCCCTTCCAATTAAAGACTGATTAATTAGTCTTTTTGTGCATTTGCGAAAGCAGCAGCCATTGCGTTTTCAAACACTGGCTCGTCTTTCTTAAGCTTTTCTATTACTTCTTTCTCTTCAGCTTCGAAAAGAGCTTTAACAGATAAGCTTAAAGTGCGGTTCTTGCGATCAACACCAACATATTTAACTTCAATTTCGTCGCCTACAGAAACAACAGTAGTTGCATCTTCAACGCGCTCTTGAGCGATATCAGCTACACGGATGTAACCTTCAACGCCTTCGATAAGTTCAATAGTTGCGCCTTTAGCATCAACTTCAGTCACTTTACCTTTAACAATAGCACCTTTTTTGTTTGCATCAAGGTAGTTATTGAATGGGTCAGCTTCGATTTGCTTAACACCTAGAGAGATACGTTCGCGCTCTGGGTCAACTTGCAATACGATAGCAGTGATTTCGTCGCCTTTCTTGAATTCACGTACAGCGTCTTCGCCAGGTGTATTCCAAGAAATGTCTGAAAGGTGTACAAGACCATCAATACCACCGTCAAGACCGATAAAGATACCGAAGTCAGTGATTGATTTGATCTTACCAGTAACTTGGTCGCCTTTGTTTTGTAGACGAGCAAATTCCTGCCAAGGATTAGCAATACATTGCTTAAGACCAAGAGAAATACGACGACGTTCTTCGTCGATTTCAAGAACCATAACTTCAACGCTGTCGCCAAGGCTAACAACTTTTGAAGGATGGATGTTCTTGTTAGTCCAATCCATTTCAGAAACGTGAACTAAACCTTCAACGCCTTCTTCGATTTCCACGAAACAGCCGTAATCTGTAAGGTTAGTAACACGACCAGAAAGTTTAGAACCTTCTGGGTAACGACCAGCGATAGCTGCCCATGGATCTTCGCCAAGCTGTTTAAGGCCTAGAGATACACGAGTTTTATCTTTGTCGAATTTAAGAACTTTAACTGCGATTTCGTCGCCAACATTAACGATTTCTGAAGGGTGCTTAACACGCTTCCACGCCATATCAGTAATGTGTAGTAGACCATCAACACCACCAAGGTCAACGAATGCACCGTAGTCAGTAAGGTTCTTAACGATACCTTTAACTTCTTGGCCTTCAACAAGGTTAGCAAGAAGCTCTTCACGTTCTTGTGAGTTTTCAGATTCGATAACTGCACGACGTGAAACAACAACGTTGTTACGTTTTTGATCAAGCTTGATTACTTTAAATTCAAGCTCTTTGCCTTCAAGGTGAGTTGTGTCACGTACTGGACGAACATCAACAAGTGAACCAGGTAGGAAAGCACGGATTGAATCAACTTCAACTGTGAAACCGCCTTTAACTTTACCGTTGATAACACCAGTAACAGTTTCTTGCTCTTCACATGCTTTCTCAAGACGGATCCACGCTTCGTGACGCTTCGCTTTCTCACGAGAAAGGATAGTTTCACCGAAACCGTCTTCAATTGCATCTAGTGCAACATCTACTTCGTCGCCAACAGCAACTTCAAGTTCACCAGCAGCATTTTTGAACTGCTCAGCAGGGATAGCACTTTCTGATTTAAGACCAGCATCTACAAGTACAATGTTGTTCTCGATTGAGATTACTGTACCTTTAACGATAGAGCCTTGCTCTGCTTCAAAACCCTTTAAGCTTTCTTCAAATAACTGCGCAAAATTTTCTGACATACGAATATACGTCTCTATATATTATACCAATAAGCAACCATGCTGCATGGGGTTGTTAAAATAGCACTGGCATCCTGCTGGTGCATAAAATGTGTTTAGCTTCGTTTAGGAAGCCGACCTTCAGAGATAGCCGTATCCAATAAAGTTAATACCTTATCATATACTTGCTGTGCATTAAGCTCGCTAGTATCAAGCTCAATAGCATCCTCTGCAGGCACAAGTGGCGCAACGGCACGATTCATATCGCGATCATCACGCTCTTGAATGTCTTTTAATAGACCACTCAGTGTAACATTAAGACCGCGAGCATTCAACTCAACAAAACGTCGTTTGGCGCGTTCTTGTGCACTGGCGGTTAAAAATATTTTTAGCGGTGCATCTTTAAAAACCACAGTACCCATATCACGACCATCAGCAATTAGACCTCGTTCAGTTCTAAATGCGCGTTGGCGACGTAATAACGCTTCGCGTACGCGAGGTAGTGCTGCTACTTTTGATGCTGCAGCCCCTACTTCTTCGTTACGGATTGTGGTGGTTACATCCTCACCTTCTAAAACAACCTTTGCTGCATTAGTTTGACTATCTACCAAAAACTGTACATCTAAGTTAGCAGCTAAGGGAACTAATGCATCTTCGTTATCTAATGCGATTTGATGGTGAAGTGCCGCTAGAGATAAAACGCGGTAAATTGCGCCACTATCAAGTACATCCCATCCCAACTTTTCGGCTAACAAGCGACAAACAGTTCCCTTACCTGAACCACTTGGGCCATCTACGGTGATCACGGGCATTAATAACGCCTGCATTTAAACCTCCTACAATGCACACCTAAGTAAACCGCAATATTATACGTCAGTTATTTAAATAGATCGCTATTAGTGTGTAACTTTTTATTAATTAACATCAAAAACCTACTCACTAACTGATGCTAATACATTGAAAAATGTCGGAAATGTTTTATAAGTACACTTAGGATCATTAATCGTGATTGGCTTTCCACCTACGGCAACCATAGCAAAACACATGGCAATGCGATGGTCATCGTAAGTATCAATTGCTACATCGTTAAAGTGTTTCGGGGGAGTGATTTCTATAAAATCGTGCCCTTCTACAACTTCTGCGCCCACTTTTCTGAGCTCAGTTGCCATAGCGTGTAGTCGATCGGTTTCTTTTACGCGCCAATTATAAATATTACGAATAGCCGTTGGCCCTTTAGCGAATAGAGCCACAGTGGCTAATGTCATTGCTGCATCAGGTATGGCATTTGCGTCAATATCAACACCGTTTAATTGGCCTTTACGAACAACTAAACGCTCATCATACCAATCTATTTTAGCGCCCACTTGTTCCATTACTTTAGCAAAGCCAATATCGCCTTGCACCGATTTAGCACCGACACCTTTAATTTCAATTTCGCCACCGGCAATTGCAGCTGCAGCTACAAAGTAAGATGCAGAAGACGCATCGCCTTCAACCATAATACGTTCAAGTGACTGGTACTGTTGACCACCTTTTACGGTAAAAGTTGCATAATTACTATGCTCAACTTCTATTCCAAAGCGTGCCATTACATCAAGGGTAATATCAATGTAGGGTTTAGATACTAAAGTGCCTTTAATCGTTATTTTGGTATCACCATTAAACAGTGGTGCAGCCATTAGTAATGCAGTTAAAAATTGACTTGATATACTGCCGTCAATTGCAACTTCACCACCGTTAATTTGCCCACCTATAATTTTAAGCGGTGGGTAATCTTTATTTTTGCTGTAAGTAATATCACCGCCAAGTGCTTGCAGCGCATCGACTAAATGCCCTATTGGGCGCTCTTCCATGCGTGGCTCGCCAATCAGTTCGTACTCACCTGCAACCGCAGCAAGTACAGCGGTTAAAGGACGGTAAGCTGTGCCTGCATTACCTAAAAACAAAGGCTCTCTTGGGGTTTTAAATACCCCACCAACACCTTGTACTGTAGCAACTGTTCGCTCTTGGTTTAAACTAACGTTAACACCTAATAATTGTAACGCGCCCAACATATGGCGTATATCGTCGCTATCAAGTAAGTTTTCAACAACAGTAGTGCCATTTGCCAATGCCGCTAATAACAATATACGGTTTGATAAGCTTTTTGAACCCGGCAGAGTGACGCTGCCATTAACACACGAAATAGGTTCTAAGCGTAATTGTTCCATTAGCTATTTTCCTTTGCAAAAGCAGCCATAAAATCAACAAGCGCTTGCACGCCCTCAAGTGGCATTGCGTTGTAAATACTGGCGCGCATTCCACCTACAATTCTATGGCCTTCGAGTGCTAGCAAGCCCGCTTCGTTTGATTGAGCAACAAACTTACTGTTTAAGCTTTCATCATTTAACCAAAAAGGGACGTTCATACGCGAGCGACTATGCTTAGCTACTTTATTAGAATAAAAATCAGAATTATCGATAAAATTATAAAGTAGTTCAGCTTTTGCAATATTTTGTGCTTCCATGGCTTTTACACCACCATTTTGCTCAAGCCATTGGAATACTTCAGCCGCTAAATACCATGCAAATGTTGGTGGCGTATTAAACATACTGCCCTGCTTGGCCTCTAGTGCATAATCTAAAATACCTGGTTTAGGAAGCCCTTCACGTGCTAGTAATGTTTTACGTACGATAACGATTGCAATGCCCGAAGGACCTATATTTTTTTGTGCGCCAGCGTAAATTAAATCAAATTGATTAACGTCAATTTCACGCGATAAAATAGTTGACGACATATCTGCAATAATTGGCGCTGTTGGATGACTCGGTACATCAAAAATCTCTAAGCCATCAACGGTTTCGTTAGGGCAATAGTGAATGTACGACGCATCTGCTGGCAACTGCCAGTCTGCCATTGCTTTAATCGAAAATTGACCATCGGTATCGTTACGAACATCGATAGCAGTAGTTTGGGTAAACTTATTTGCTTCATCCGTTGCACTTTTTGACCATACGCCGTTTTCGCAGTAAACCGCTGATTTATTTTCCTGATGTAAATTTAATGGCACAGCACTAAATTGACCGCGACCGCCACCATGCATAAACAGCACTTCAAATTCATCGCTAATATTCATTAAACGACGCAGGCTCGCTTCACATTTTTTAGTGAGCGCTAAAAACTCTTTACTACGGTGACTCATTTCCATCACCGATACACCCAAACCTTGCCAATCTATAAATTCTTGTTGTGCTTTTTTCATTACTGCTGGCGGTAACATGGCCGGCCCCGCACAAAAATTATACTTACTCATTACCTTTTCCTCATTCCAGTAATTAAAAAATTAAACACCCGATTACCATTCAATCAGGTTATACACATTAAATTAAAGCTGTGATCATTAAGTGGGCTATAGCCTCACTCATAGTATTAAAGCCTTCATTACCTATAAAGCTGCATTAATGCAGCAAACAGAGCAATATAAAACAATTACTGAGAACAACTATATATATAAATTAACGTCTTGCAATTGAGTCTTTTTGCTATTGTAAAAATTATTTTATTGCGCAGTATTATTAATATTAATTTTATTCAACACCATTAAAAAAAGCGGCCAAGGCCGCTTTTTTAATCTCAATTATTCTGAAGGAGGATTATCATCCGCTACTTCATCAATAACCGTATCAACTGTTTCGACGTCTTCGATATCAATTAAGTCACTTTCGGTAACTTCAATCTCTTCTATACGTTGTAAACCAACTACTTGCTCTTCGTCAATAGTTCTGATCAAAATAACACCTTGCGTGTTACGTCCAACCGTAGAAACTTCATTAACGCGAGTTCGTACTAAGGTCCCACGATTTGAAATAATCATTATTTCATCGTTATCGTCAACTTGTACAGCACCTACAACCGCACCATTACGCTCACTTACTTTAATAGACACTACACCTTGAGTCGCACGACTCTTCGCTGGGTAGTCTTCAAGTAAAGTACGTTTACCGTAGCCGTTTTCAGTCACGGTTAAAATAGCACCATCTGTTTTAGGCACAATTAACGATACTACGCGTTGTCCTTCAGGCATTTTAATACCACGAACACCTGTAGCTGTACGGCCCATAGGACGAACACCTTTGAAGCGAATCTCAGGGTTACCTTCTTCGTCTAGTACTGGGTTACCGTTTTCATCAACAACCGTTGTTTCTTCTGCTTCTTTAAAGCGTACTACTTTACCTGCATCGGTAAACAACATAATTTCGTTGCTGCCATCGGTAACATCAACACCAATTAGGCTATCGCCTTCATTTAGGTTAACCGCAATAATACCGCTTGCACGTTGACGACTGTATGCCGTTAGTGGTGTTTTCTTCACTGTACCAAATGCGGTTGCCATAAAGATGTATTTATCTTCTGCATACTCGCGTACTGGTAATATAGCGGTAATACGTTCATCTGCCTCAAGTGGTAATAAGTTAACAATTGGTTTGCCGCGCGCTGCACGACTTGCAAGTGGTAACTGATACACTTTAAGCCAATATAAACGACCAGCCGTTGAGAAACACAATATAGTATCGTGCGTATTAGCAACTAATAAACGTTCAATGAAATCTTCATCTTTCATCTTCGTTGCCGATTTACCTTTACCACCACGACGCTGCGCTTCGTAATCAGACAGAGCCTGATACTTAACATAACCTTCGTGAGAAAGCGTTACTACTACGTTTTCTTCGGTAATTAAATCTTCAAGGCTGATATCGTGTGCTGCGGCATTTATTTCAGTACGACGCTCATCACCATATTGCGCTTTAATTTCAACTAACTCATCGCGAATAACTTCCATTAAACGCTCTGGTGTTGCCAAAATATGTAAAAGCTCAGCAATTAAATCTAATAACGATTGGTATTCAGTTAGAATCTTTTCGTGTTCTAAACCCGTTAGCTTATGTAAGCGTAAATCTAGGATTGCTTGAGCTTGTTGCTCAGAAATAAAGTATTGACCATCGCGAATACCTAACTCAGCAGCTAACCAATCTGGGCGGGCAACGTTGTCTTCGCCTGCTTTATCAAGCATGGCTTTTACGTTACCTAATTCCCACGAACGCGCTGTTAAAGCAACTTTTGCTTCAGCAGGTGTTGGTGAATTACGAATAAGCTCAATAATTGGGTCGATGTTTGCCAGTGCAATTGCTAAACCTTCTAGCATATGTGCACGGTCACGCGCTTTGCGTAAATCAAAAACAGTACGACGAGTTACTACTTCACGGCGATGAATAATAAACTCTTCAAGCATTTCTTTTAAATTAAAGCACTTAGGCTGGTTGTTAATTAACGCAACCATATTCATACCAAACACAGTTTGTAACTGCGTTTGCGCATATAAATTATTTAAAATAACTTCGCCTACGTCACCACGTTTAATCTCAATAACGATACGCATACCGTCTTTATCTGATTCATCACGTAGCGCACTAATACCTTCAATTTTTTTATCTTTAACCAGCTCGGCAATTTTTTCAATTAGGCGCGCTTTGTTAACTTGATAAGGTATTTCGTGAACAATGATAGTTTCACGATGCGTTTTTTCATCTACTTCTATTTCAGCGCGGGCACGCATGTACACTTTACCACGGCCAGTTAAATAGGCTTGCTCTATGCCTTTTTTACCGTTGATAATTGCAGCAGTTGGAAAATCTGGGCCCGGGATATAATCCATTAACTCTAAAATAGATAATTCAGGGTTTTGAATGAGTGCTAAACAGCCATTTACCACTTCAGTTAAGTTATGAGGTGGAATGTTTGTTGCCATACCTACCGCAATACCCGATGAACCGTTTACTAATAAGTTAGGAACTCTGGTTGGTAAAACGTCAGGGATTTGCTCAGTGCCGTCGTAGTTAGGAACGAAATCAACCGTTTCTTTTTCAAGATCGGCTAATAATTCATGCGACATTTTTGCCATACGTACTTCTGTATAACGCATTGCCGCTGCTGAATCACCATCAACCGAACCGAAGTTACCTTGACCATCTACTAGCATATAACGCAGTGAGAATGGCTGTGCCATACGTACTATAGTGTCGTAAACAGCACTATCGCCGTGTGGGTGGTATTTACCGATTACGTCACCGACAACACGTGCCGATTTTTTGTAAGGCTTGTTCCAATCATTACTAAGCTCGTTCATTGCAAACAAAACGCGGCGGTGAACAGGTTTTAAGCCATCACGCACGTCTGGTAATGCACGTCCTACAATTACGCTCATTGCGTAATCTAAGTAGGAGTTTTTTAACTCGTCTTCAATATTGACTGGCAGAATGCCATGGGCGAGATCAGTCATTGATATCACATTCCTTCAGTATCAGCTCTTAAACACCCACTATTAGGTATCAAGAGAATTTGTTATTATTGCTAAAGAAACATGCTACCACAATTTATTTAGATTTACAGGCGCAAAACTTTGCGATTTACCAATTTAGCCCTATATAATGCCCCCAGATTGACGAGGAAGTATTTTATGACCGAACATCAAAATGTAGATCACGCAGAAATTGCAAAATTTGAGGCCATCGCAGAGCGGTGGTGGGATTTAGACGGGGAATTTAAACCGCTTCACGAAATAAACCCCTTACGTTTAGACTTTATAGCCAATAAAACTGGCGGTCTATTTGACAAAGAAACACTAGACGTAGGTTGTGGCGGCGGTATTTTAAGCCAAAGCATGGCGCGCATGGGGGCAAAGGTAACCGGCATAGATATGGGCCAAGAGCCTTTAACTGTTGCCAAATTACACAGCCTAGAGACAGGCGTACATGTAGAGTATATTAAAGTACCTGCTGAACAATATGCATCCGAGCACCCTGCTCGCTTTGATGTAGTAACCTGTATGGAAATGCTGGAGCATGTACCCGATCCGGCTTCTATTATTCATGCTGTTGCAGAGCTTGCAAAACCCGGTGCTGATGTGTTTTTTTCAACACTTAATAAAACCCCTAAAGCCTATTTATACGCCATTATTGGTGCAGAAAAGCTATTAAAAATGGTGCCTGAAGGCACTCACGATCATAAAAAGTTTATTAAACCAGCACAGTTAATTGCCTGGGCTGAACAAGCGGGTTTAAAAGTGCGCGCCAGTGCTGGGTTATCTTATAATCCATTATCTAAGCAGTACTCGCTTAATACCGACGTAAGCGTAAATTATATTCTGCATTTTGAGAAGTTAGCGTAATGGTCAGCTCTCAATCAACGTCACCTACTATAGAGTACGATGCTTTTTTATTTGACTTAGATGGCACTTTACTCGATACCGCTGATGACTTAGGTGCAGCTTTAAATACCGTACTGCGTTCGCAGCAATTAGATACAGTAAGTCGTGAGGTATATCGCGCTGCTGCATCTAATGGCGCAGCAGCCTTGTTAGAGGTCGGTTTTAAAGATAAATGGGGTGAGCAACCGCAAGCACAACTCGTTAAGCAATTAATTGATGCCTACGCGGCTAATATAGCCAAACACACCACGTGCTTTGCTGGTATTGAGCCACTACTTATCGAACTGGAGCGAAAAAACATCAAATGGGGGATCATGACTAACAAACCCGGATTTTTAACCGCCCCTTTAGTAGCCGCGATCCCTGCTTTAAAAAATGCCTGCGTGGTTATCAGTGGCGATACTTTAGCTGAAGCTAAACCTTCGCCTTTACCTTTACTACATTGTGCCAAGCTAATGGGCGTTGCACCAAATCGTTGCTTGTACATTGGCGATGCTTTGCGTGACATTCAAGCAGGTAAAGCGGCAGGTATGCACACCGCAACCGCACTTTGGGGTTACGTGCCTAACTTAACCGAAGTTTTGAGCTGGCAGGCCGATTTTAATTGGCAAAGCCCTATTGAAGGTTTTAACCATATATAGTGCTATGTTAATTATTAAACACTATATATTGTGATTATGTTAGTTTTCACACAAAGCCTGCTGATAAAAAAAGCAGTCAAAATATATTTTTAAAAAGCGTAAATTTAGTAGATCCTTAGTTGATTTTTGTAAATTTCAACTTAACCGAATGTTCGAAGGTTAATGCTTACTAACACAAATGTGTTATCCCGACGTTATCCACAATTAGGGGCAATTCTGTCCCTTGCAAAACAACGCGGACCACACTATCTTGTGATCTCTAATTTGAACAACACCAGATATTGTGGCTAAATGTTATTCAATAAAATCGCCTGAATTGGTGTAAACAATAATAAATGAATAGATACTCTGTTATTTTGGAGTATTAATCATTGGTCAAAATACTTAATTTCCAAGGAATACAGGCAAAACTATGAACCAACAGTTATCTGTAAGCAAACGTGACGGCCGTAAAGAGCCACTTGATCTTGACAAGATCCATCGCGTTATTGAATGGGCCGCCGAAGGGTTAAATAACGTTTCGGTTTCGCAAGTTGAATTAAAATCACACATTCAATTTTACGACGGTATTCGTACTAAAGATATTCACGAAACCATCATTAAAGCTGCAGCCGATCAGATTTCAAAAGAATCTCCTGATTATCAGTATTTGTCAGCACGTTTAGCTGTATTCCATTTACGTAAAAAAGCGTATGGCCAATTTGAGCCACCACGTTTATTTGATCATGTAACAAAAATGGTTGGCGACAAACGCTACGACGCTCACCTACTGGTAGATTACACCGAGCAAGAGCTTGACGAATTAGACGAATACCTAGATCACAGCCGTGACCTTAACTTTAGTTATGCTGCGGTTAAACAGCTTGAAGGTAAATACTTAGTTCAAAACCGTGTAACCGGTGAGATTTATGAAAGCGCGCAGTTTTTATATATTTTAGTCGCAGCTAGCTTGTTTGCTGACTACCCTCGCGATACACGTATTGCGTATATAAAACGTTTTTACGATGCGATTTCATTGTTTAAAATTTCACTGCCTACGCCAATTATGGCAGGTGTTCGTACGCCAACACGCCAGTTTAGCTCGTGTGTATTAATTGAATGTGGTGACAGCCTTGATTCAATTAACGCCACCTCGTCTGCAATTGTTAAATACGTATCGCAACGTGCCGGCATTGGCATTAACGCAGGTCGCATTCGTGCACTGGGTAGCCACATTCGCAATGGCGAAGCGTACCATACGGGTTGTATTCCTTTTTATAAGCACTTTCAAACAGCGGTTAAAAGCTGTTCGCAAGGCGGTGTACGTGGCGGCGCAGCAACCTTGTTCTACCCGCTTTGGCATTTAGAAGTAGAAAACTTGTTAGTACTTAAAAATAACCGCGGGGTTGATGACAACCGCGTGCGTCATTTAGATTACGGCGTACAGTTTAATAAACTAATGTACTCGCGTTTAATTAAAGACGACTACATTACCTTGTTTAGCCCCTCTGATGTGCCAGGCCTTTACGATGCATTTTTTGAAGACCAAGACGAGTTTGACGCGCTTTACGTAAAATACGAGCAAGACGAATCAATTCGTAAAAAACGCATTAAAGCTATTGAACTGTTCTCAATGTTTGCGCAAGAACGTGCAAGTACCGGTCGTATTTACTTACAAAACGTTGACCACTGTAATACGCACAGCCCGTTCATTGCTAAAGTGGCACCTATTCGCCAATCTAATTTATGTTTAGAAATTGCATTACCAACTAAGCCGTTGGATAACGTAAACGACGAAGAAGGCGAAATTGCGCTATGTACACTCTCTGCATTTAACTTAGGGGCTATTGAATCACTAGATGAACTTGAAGAATTGGCTGAGCTTGCTGTACGCGCTTTAGATAACTTACTTGATTTTCAAGACTACCCAGTACCGGCTGCAAAAAATGCCACTATGGGTCGTCGTACTCTAGGAATAGGCGTAATTAACTACGCATACTACCTAGCTAAAAACGGTAAGCGTTATTCAGATGGCAGCGCAAATGCACTAACGCACAAAACATTTGAAGCGATTCAATACTACTTAATGAAAGCATCAAACGAGCTTGCTAAAGAGCGTGGTGCATGTCCTAAGTTTAACGAAACAACCTACTCTCAAGGTATAATGCCAACAGATACGTACAAGCGAGATCTTGACAAAATTTGTGATGAGCCACTACACCTTGATTGGGATGCATTACGTGCCAGCATTAAAGAGCACGGTATGCGTAACTCAACAGTAAGTGCGCTAATGCCATCAGAAACATCGTCGCAAATTTCTAACGCAACAAACGGTATTGAGCCACCACGTGGTCATATTAGCGTTAAAGCAAGTAAAGACGGTATTTTAAAGCAAGTTGTACCTGAATATGAACGTTTAAAAGATAACTACGAGTTACTGTGGGATATTCCTTCAAACGATGGTTACTTACAACTTGTGGGTATAATGCAAAAATTTATTGATCAGTCTATTTCGGCCAATACAAATTATGATCCTGGTAAGTTTGAAGGCGGTCGCGTACCGATGAAAGTCTTATTAAAAGATTTGCTTAGCGCCTACAAACTGGGTGTTAAAACCTTGTACTATCACAATACCCGCGATGGTGCATCTGATGCACAAGAAGATACACCGGATCTTGAAGATGATGATTGCGCAGGCGGCGCGTGTAAAATTTAATTTTTGAGTTTTTATTTTAAGCGGGCACTAAGCCCGCTTTATTCTGATAGTTTTTTGAGTGATAAACATGTCTTATACTACCTTTAGTCGTAAACATAATAACCAAATGGAAGAGCCAATGTTTTTTGGCCAAACCGTTAACGTATCTCGTTATGATCAACAAAAATACCCTATTTTTGAAAAACTAATTGAAAAGCAGCTTTCGTTTTTTTGGCGCCCAGAAGAAGTAGACGTAAGCAAAGACCGCTTAGACTTTCAAGCATTACCTGATCATGAAAAGCATATATTTTTAAGTAACTTAAAATATCAAACATTGCTTGATAGCGTACAAGGGCGTTCACCAAACGTGGCCCTACTACCTATTGTATCGCTACCAGAGTTAGAAACATGGATAGAAACGTGGGCGTTTAGTGAAACGATTCATAGCCGCTCGTACACGCATATTATTCGTAATGTTACCCAAGCACCTGAACTTATTTTTGATGACATAGTTAGCAATGATAAAATTAGTGAACGTGCCGATGCGGTAACAAAATACTACGATGATTTAATTAACTCAGTGTCGCTTTACAATTTATACGGTGAAGGCAAACACGAGATTAACGGTAAATCTGTTGTTGTTAATTTATTTGAGCTGAAAAAGAAACTTTACCTGGCAATGATGTCGGTAAATATTTTAGAAGCGATTCGTTTTTATGTCAGCTTTGCCTGCTCGTTTGCGTTTGCTGAGCGTGAATTGATGGAAGGTAACGCTAAAATAATCAAGCTTATTGCCCGCGATGAAGCGCTACATTTATCTGGCACTCAGCATATTTTAAATATTATGCAAGACGGTAAAGACGATCCAGAAATGGCGATTGTTGCCGCGCAGTGCCGCGACGAAGCAGTTAAAATGTTTGTGGACGCTGCAGAGCAAGAAAAAGAATGGGCCGAGTACTTATTCAAAGATGGCTCAATGATTGGCTTAAATAAACACATTTTATGTCAGTACGTTGAATACATTACCAACGCTCGAATGACAGCCATTGGTTTTCCTGCACAGTTTAAAAACAACAGTAATCCCATCCCATGGATAAACTCTTGGTTGGTGTCAGATAACGTGCAAGTAGCACCACAAGAAGCTGAAATTAGCTCCTACCTTGTTGGTCAAATAGACTCGCAAGTTGATGCCTCTGAATTTGGTGACTTTGATTTATAATGACTGATCGACCTACTGCAAGCATTACGCTTGCAGATAACAGCCAGTGCATAGAATTTAGCACTGGCTGCCCTTCTGTTTTACACTGCCTAGAATCTCAACAGATAGAAGTGGCCTTTCAATGCCGCGAAGGCTATTGCGGTGCCTGCAGAGCGACTTTAGTGTCAGGTAAAGTTGATTATAATGAAGAGCCTCTAGCGTTTGTACGCGACGGCGAAATACTGTTGTGCTGCTGCAAACCTAATGGCGACATACATATTAAACTTTAACTTCAACTTCATTTAAACCAAACAGTCTAAAAATCACTCTCTAATCAGTTTTAAGTACTTTTAAACCACTTAGTTTAAAGTACTTTTTAGCCCTTTATAAAAAGCATATTCATAAACTAAATTAATTAACCTTTATAAATTGTTAACAATCAGAGCCTTGCAGATTTCCCTGCTAATTAATTACTAAAACCGATAAAGTTATACTATAACATCATTGAACCATCGCTTTTGTAGTGTTATATTATATCACAACATAACAACCACGAACTCAAAGACTCATGACTAAGCTAACATTAATCTCCTCTGCAATTTTTTCTGTTTTATGCTCTCACTCTGCACTTGCTGCCACTGTTAATGGCAAAGTAACAGATGAAAAAAATCAACCTATTGAAAACGCTACTATTCATGTACACGGTAAATCTCAAAGCGTTAAAACTAACAAGCTTGGCGAGTTTGCCATTGAGCTTGATGCGAGCGGCCAGCTGCATATTAGCAAAGATAACTATAGCGATTCACGCATTACGGTAACCGAGTCATCAAACAATATTGCAATTGCTTTAAAGCCAACCTCTATTGAAACTGTAGTTGTGTTTGCATCGGCCTTGCACAAAAGTAGCTTAGAAATGATTTCTCCGGTAAATGTACTCTCTGGTGATGAGCTAAGAAACAAGTCAAAGCCAACGCTTGGCGAAACCCTAAAAGGCTTACCGGGAGTTAACGCGAGTTATTTTGGCCCTGTTTCATCAAGCCCAATTATTCGTGGCTTAGATGGCCCTCGGGTTAAAATTATGCAAAATGGCTTAGACAGCAGTGATGCATCGCGTATTGGCCCTGATCATGCTACTTCTAGCGACAGCTTAGCTGCTGAACAAATAGAAGTACTACGTGGCCCAAGTACCCTACTGTATGGCTCTGGTGCTATTGGTGGTGTGGTAAACGTAGTTGATAACCGCATTCCTACGAGTAATATAGATGAATTAACCGGTGCAGTAGAATACAGTCACGATTCGGTATCCAACGCGAATACCTACGCTGCAAAGTTAGAGACGGGTTATAATAATTTTAACTTTCATTTTGATGGCACTAAACGCAGCGGCGATGACTATCAAACACCACGATTTAACCAGCTTCACGAAGATGGTGATGTTGAAAGTAAAGATTCTGTAGAAAACACCTTTATCGACAGTGAAACCGTTAACTTTGGTACTAGCTACGTAGGTGAGCATTTAACGGTTGGGTTTTCTTACGGTAAAATAAAAACGGATTATGGTATTCCAGGTCATGAGCATGATCACGGACATGAACACGATCATGCAGCCGACGGCGATGCCCATAGTGATGAAGCACATGAAGAAACACCTGTTTTTGCCCAGTTAGAGCAAGATCGCTGGCAAGGTCTATTAAGCTATGCGCTACATAATAATTGGATTGAAACCATTAATTTGCGCTTAGGCTATACAGATTACTTACACAGTGAAATTGAAAATGGTGAAATAGGCACTACATTTAAAAACAAAACCACTGAAGCACGCTTAAACATAGAACATAAATTAGCTGATTGGCACGGCATGGTGGGTTATCACTACAGTGATTCTGATTATGATGCCAACGGCGAAGAAGCATTTACGCCAGCCAGTGTAACGACCACTAATGCTTTATATTTATTAGAAGAACGTGAGTTTGGTGATGTAACTATTGAGTTAGGTGCGCGAGTTGAAGACTATAAAATAAAAAGCCAAATAGCAACGCATCAGCATAGCCATGATGACACGCAAACAAGCAATGCTGAAGTACTTGACTACACTAAAAGCTTTACTAACCTTAGCGCTTCAATGGGTGCTATTTGGCAATATACCCCTGGATATAGTATGGCAATGAGTCTTTCACACTCAGAACGTGCCCCGCTCTCTGCAGAGCTATTATCTAATGGCTTACACATTGCAACTGGTACCTATGAGCTTGGCCTAGGCTATCATATTGAAGACGGTGAAGCGCATTTTGAACCCGAGAATATCAAACAAGAAACCTCAACCAATATTGATTTAGGTTTTAGACGCTTTAGCGGTGACTTTGGTTACTCTGTAAACTTTTTTTATAATGATATTAAAAACTTTTACTTTCAAGAAAATACTGGCTTAGTATTTGATGAAGAACATGGTTTAGAAGCGGCTGATAACGGCCACGACCATGGTGTGGCGGTGTATCAGTTTACCAGTAAAGACGCCGAGCTGTATGGCTTAGAGTTTGATGCGCATTATAAAGTTAACGCAAGCACCTTGGTTAAAGTATTTGGTGACTCTACGCGAGCAAAACTCAAGCAAGACGATGAAAACTTACCTCGTATCCCTGCTAATAAATTAGGCTCTGAGTTGCAATACAACTTAGGTAATTGGCAATTCGCATTAACCGGTACCCATTATTTTTCACAAAGCGATATTACCGCCTATGAGACTAAAACCGATGGTTATACTTTATTTGATGCACAAGCTAACTATCAGCTAGATTTAGGTAACCTTGATACACAACTGTATATCAACGTTGATAATATTACTGATGAGCTTGGCTTTGTACATAGCTCATTTATTAAAGACACCGCCCCATTACCAGGTAGAAACTTCCGCTTTGGTATTCGCGGCTACTTTTAACAATATACTTTAATTACCGCTAATCATTAATAAGCCCCTTGCTATGCTGGGGCATATTTATTGCTTGCTAAAGTGCAGTGTTTTATATCCTCTTTATACATATCTCACTTTAAATACTTTTCACAAAAAGAAAAGAAGAAGCATAAATGAGCAGATAAAAAGTTAAATATACCGGTAAGACACAAAAAAACCGCATTCAATTTAATGAATGCGGTTTTTTATTTATTGCTTAAGAATACTTAAGCAATAATTTCGTGTAACTCAACATCAAATACTAGTGTTGAGTAAGGTGCGATTGCAGCACCGGCACCACGTTCACCATAAGCAAGGTCATGAGGAACGTAAAGACGCCATTTAGTACCCGCTGGCATCATTTGTAATGCTTCAGTCCAGCCTTTGATCACGCCACCTACTGGGAATTCAGCAGGTTGACCGCGCTCGTATGAGCTATCAAAAACAGTACCGTTAATTAATGTACCGTGGTAATCAACACGTACTGTAGACTCAGCTGTTGGCTTGTCGCCTTCACCTGTAGTAATTACTTCGTATTGAAGACCTGATTCAGTCACTGTGATTTCAGGACGTTTTGCATTTTCTTCTAGAAATGCAATGCCTTCAGCAGCAAGTACTTGTGATTCTTGCTCGCGACGAGCTTGAATTTCTTCATTGATTTTTTCAAAAGCAGCTTGGATCTCAGGGATCTCAACTTGAAAAGCGCTACCTGCGTACGCATCTTTCATGCCTTCAAACACTGAATTTAGGTTTAAGCCTTCAAAAGGATTAGACTTAAGTTGCTCACCCATTTGTAAGCCAATACCGTAACTTGCTTTTTCAGCATCTGTAGTAAAATTATCTGACATAATGTGTTTTTCACGTTTTGTTAGTTAAAAGACGCGACTATGCTATCACAAAATAAACCCGCTTTGGGGCTAGTTTTTGCTGTGTTTTACTTTAATTAGGCCAACAATATAGGTACTCACTGGTAAACTGCATAAAATTCCAGCAAGTAGCGCTAAAGTGAGTAATCCACTAGCACCAAATAATAAAAATGGAATTACCACAAGTCCAACTAAACCTATAAATACTGAGCTAATAACTGGCCAAAATTTATCGTATTTAGTAATTAAATGAGCCACTAAAATATTAAAACCGAGGGCATAAACAAAGGCGGTAATAACAGGGTTATTTGGTTGCGCATCAAGTGCCATTTTGACTAATAAACTTATTGCACTTTGATAACAATAAGCAAACACAATCCATAATAAAATGTGTTTAATTAATTGCTGTGAGGTTGAAAGGTTAGTTGATTTTGACATACAAGTTCCACAAAGCAAAAAACCGCCAATAAGGCGGTTTTTTTAAATAATGGTGGAGAGATAGGGATTTGAACCCTAGATGGGCTATAAACCCATGCCGGTTTTCAAGACCGGTGCATTCGACCACTCTGCCATCTCTCCGCACGGCGCGAATAATAGGGGTAAATGACAAACTTGTAAAGGCTTAAAAGCATAAAATCGTTAAAAATAATTTCATGCTTAAAATTAAAGCAATCTATTAAAATACCAACGGTTATTAATTTAGCGACTGCTAAATTTAACAAAGGAGTTTATTTTAGTAATATTGCTTTGGCCTGCGTGCAATCCAAGAACAAAGCAAACACACAAATAAACTTAAAGTTAAAAATGTTGCACTTTGAAATATTAAATCAAATCGATTTAAATCATCACTAGGCACTACTACAACCAAAAATGCAGGCAATACGGTGAGTAATAACACATAACAACATATTTTAAATGCACGACCAAAGTCATACCGTTTAGATTGTTGCATCCACCAGGTTAAAACAACTAACACCCCCATTGATGAGGCAACAATAAAATGTGCTTTACTGGTACTCATTGCAACATAAAGGGTTATAAAAGCACCTATGGCACCCCAAAAAGACCAAGCTAGCCAACTTTCTTTTTCACGTAAAAATAAATTTCCCATTAATTTCGTCTTCTTTATCTTTGTTTTTATTAAGACTTTCCATACTTTATCAAAAAACAATCGATTAAAAAACAAACTGCAGAAGGAGTTTTATAGATTACGCATCCTAGCACTTCTCACAGCTAAACTACTTAACCTGAACTCTGGTTAAGGTATTTACTAACACATTTAATAATAATGATATTTAAACTTATTTTCTCTAGCGTTGAAAATAGCTGCTAGAGATAGATTTATTATCAAAAGTTCTGGTTACTTACACATCTACTTTAACATACAAGCGTTAATGGTGTATGAGTATAAGTAGGGCAAAAAGTTCATCTTATTTTATAAGTAGCTGAAAAAATCAACAGCTTTATGACGAGGCGACTTTTTACACTCAACAGCCGGTGTGCCTAAATACAAATAGCCCACTATTTCGTCTTGCTCATTTAATTTTAATGCCTGTTTAACTGTAGGGCTTTGCGCAAAAAAACCAGTTCGCCAAATACCACTAAGCCCTTGTGCAAAAGCCGCTTGCTGCATAGCAAATACGCTACACCCTGCGCTTTGTATTTGCTCAATTCGCGGGACTTTTGGGTGTTCTTGATACTTTGCTATAGCAATAATAATCATAGGCGCGCGCAACGGGTGCTCTTTTGTGCGCTCAATCATTTTTTCGGCTTGTTGCTCTGCAATTGCACTTTGCTGAAAAATGTCGCCTAATTTATGGCGCGCATCACCCTCTACAACAATAAATTGCCAAGGTGCAATACAACCATGGTCGGGAACACGTAGCGCGGCTTGCTGGATCACCGCGAGTTGTTCTTCATTTGGGCCTGGCTCTGTTAATTTGGCGTCAGATTGACGGGTCAATAATAATTCAATCGCGTTCATAACCATCTCTCAAAATAAAAGCTAGCATAGCATTGATTTAACATAGAAAAATAAAGCGCTGTAATATCAGTGCTTATTTTAGCGAGAATAATAGATAAACAGCCTAAGCTGTATATTAACAGGCGGGATAAACTTATACCCCGCCTAAATAGCGGGGTATAGTATGCAGTAGCCAATTGGTTATAACAAGTTAGACTAGCCTATTGGCTAAGCCAAAATGTTATATTTCTCTGGCAATTTGCAGCGCTTCATAAATAGCACGTTTAGCATCAATTGCAGTGGCAAGCTTAGCGCCCCCAATAACATGCACTTTGGCGTTGTCGCTTTGCTTTGCCAATACTTCATTATTAGAAACCTGACCAATACAGGCAATCACAGTATCTACAGCTAATACTTGCTTATCTCCTGCAACTGTAATGGTTAAACCATTTTTATCAAAACTATGATACTGACAATCAGCAATTTGTTTAACGCTATGTTGCTTAGCTACTTGGCGATGGATCCAGCCTGTTGTTTTACCCAAATCACTACCAAAGCGCCCTGCACTGCGTTTTAGCATGTACAGTTGGCGATCATCTTTATGGGGTTTAGGTTCGCACTCAATACCCCACTGGCTTTTAAAGTCACTAATACTTTGCGACTTTTGCTCGCTTAAAAAAGCCACCATATCAAACCCGATTCCACCGGCCCCTAATATAGCAATTGACTTACCTAACTCTACTTCACCACGAATAACTTCATCGTAGGCAAATACGCGTTTACCATCACTGCATTCAATACTTGCCTCACGCGGCCTTACCCCTGTGGCAAATACAATGTCATCATAGTGTGCAAGCATGCTGTCGTTGTATGCTTTACCTAACTCAACCGTTACGTTTAAACGTTCAAGCTCATTAGTGTAATACGCTAAGGTATGATTAAAGTCTTCTTTTCCAGGTATTTGCATGGCTAAATTGAATTGCCCACCCATTTGCATTTTTTGATCTATCAGCGTTACCGTATGGCCTTTTTCTGCCAAATAACAACTTGATGATAAACCCGCAGGCCCTGCACCAACTACTAATACCTTTTTAGCTTTAGTCGTTTTTTCTAGTGGGTAGTCGAGTTCAAAAGCCGCTTGTGGGTTAACTAAACAAGTAGCACGTTTGCCTTTAAATACGTGATCCAGACACCCTTGGTTACACCCTATACAAATATTAATATGCTTTGATAACTGATTATTATATTTATTAAAAAACTCCGGATCAGCCAGTAATGGCCGCGCCATCGAAATTAAGTCGGCATCGCCTGCGTTTAGTATTTCGTTAGCTATTTCTGGGGTGTTAATACGGTTTACCGCGATAACGGGTACTTTAATTACATCTTTTAAGCGTTTTGATGCTTCTTTAAACGCCCCAGGCGGAACCATACTTGCAATTGTAGGAACTCGCGCTTCGTGCCACCCTATTCCTGTATTAAAAATATCAACACCCGCTTTTTCAAGTTCAAGCGCTTGAATAGTTACTTCTTCAGGGGTAGAACCATTAGGAATTAAATCCATTACCGACAGTCTAAAAATAATTAAAAACTGCTCCGATACCTTAGCCCTAACCGCTTTAACTATTTCAACGGCTAAACGCATTCTATTTTCTAAACTGCCACCAAATTCATCATCTCGTTTATTCGTATGCGGTGCCATAAACTCATTAATTAAATACCCTTCAGAGCCCATTACTTCTACGCCATCGTAGCCTGCTTTTTCAGCCATGTAGGCTGAATGTGCAAAGTCTTTAATAGTTTTTTTAATTGAGCTTAACGACATTGCCTTTGGCTTATAAGGACTTATAGGTGCTTTAATTGCGCTCGGAGCTTGATTAAAAGGGTGATACGCATAACGCCCGGCATGAAGTAGTTGCAAACATATTTTACCACCATGCTTGTGTACTGCATTGGTGTAAGCACGATGTTTAAAAACATCGTAATAGCTATTAAAGGATGACGAAATAGGCGTTAATTTACCGCGTAAATTTGGGCTATAGCCCCCGGTAATTAACATGGCAGTACCACCTTTAGCACGTGCTTCGTAAAAAGCACGTAGGCGTTTGCGGTTATGCCAACCTTCTTCAAGACCGGTGTGCATTGAGCCCATTACTAAGCGGTTACGTAATTGTGTGTGTTTTAATTGTAATTGTTGTTCTAACATCCTGTGCCCCATTAACTGGTCTAACCTGTGTGCATTGATCAATTCTGCTTTAATACCGACCAATAAGCAATATCTGAACTTAGTATTTTAATAAACTGTTGCACATTAGGCTAACAATACCCATTTTTCGGCTATTACAAGCCTACTTTTTTAATTTCAAAAAGTGCAACTGAAGTTTATATTGATAAAAATGTGAATAGCAACAGTGGCATAATTAGCTTTATAAATACTTCGTTACGATTTAGCAGTTAAATTTATTTATATTCTGAGCTAAGATGCTTGTAATGTATTAGTTGTACCAAATTAAGGATCTATTTTGATTGCAAAAGTATTTAAAGGTATTTGGACTGGGATAAATTTTTCTCGTCGTTTAATACTCAACATTTTATTTTTATTACTGGTTATTGTTTTTATTGTGTCTCTTTCAAGTGACGGCGATAAAATAATTGTAGAAAATGGCTCAGTACTTAGACTAAACCTTAACGGCCCTATTGTTGAAGAAAAAACCTATATAGATCCTATTGAAGCAGCAATTAGTGATGCTACTTCAAACGCTGAATCACCGGGTGAAATTTTACTCGATGATATAGTTGAGGTTATTAACGAAGCCGCAAAAGACGACCGCATCAGCGTAATACTGTTAGATTTACAAGAAATGCCAAAAGCGCATTTAAATAAATTAAAACAAATTACCAAGGCACTTGAAGCATTTAAACAAACGGGTAAAAAGGTTATTGCCTCTGGTTATTACTACACTCAAGCTCAATACTACATTGCAGCACATGCAGATGAAGTCGCTATGCACCCTTATGGCAGTGTAGCAATTGAAGGCTTTGGTATGTACCCACTGTACTTTAAAGAAGCACTTGAAAAGTTAAAAGTAACGCAGCATATATTCCGTGTTGGTACGTTTAAATCGGCAGTTGAGCCGTTTATTCGCAATGACATGTCGGATGCAGCTAAAGAAGCTAACCGCGTATGGTTAACAGCACTTTGGAATGAATACAAACAAGATGTTGCTGCAGTACGTCCTTTTGATGAATCAAACTTTGACGAAACTATGGATGTATTTTTAGCAAAAATGACAGCTGCAAATGGCGACGCGGGTCAATATGCGCTAGATAATCAATGGGTCGACACATTAAAAACCAATCAACAAGTTCGCCAACAGTTAATTGATTTAGTTGGCGCTGATGAAAAAGGCAAAACTTTTAAACAAGTTTCATTTCGTCAATATTTAAGCCTAGTTAAGCCCCCTGTTGTATTTGATAACCCAATGACAGAAAAAGTCGCGGTAGTTGTTGCTAGAGGTACAATTGTAGATGGTGAGCGCAAAGCCGGCGAAATTGGCGGCGACTCTACAGCTGCACTACTGCGTAATGCACGTTTAGATGACAAAGTTAAAGCCGTAGTACTGCGCATTGATTCGGGTGGCGGCAGTATGTTTGCCTCTGAAGTTATTCGCGCTGAGGTGTTAGCACTTAAAGCAGCAGGTAAACCTGTTATTGCTTCAATGAGCTCTGTTGCGGCTTCTGGCGGTTATTGGATTGCTTCAGCAGCGAATGAAATTTGGGCTGCGCCAAGCACAATTACCGGCTCTATTGGCGTATTTGGCACCTTTATGACCTTTGAAAACACCTTATCTAACCTTGGTGTTTACTCGGATGGCGTGGCAACAACCGACATGGCTGGGTTTTCTATTACTCGCCCGCTTGATGACAAAATGGCGCAAGTAATTCAAATGAGTGTTGAGGAGGCCTACGGACGCTTTTTAGATGTGGTTGCAGATGCACGTAACATGACACCTGAGCAAGTTGATAATATTGCGCAAGGCCGTGTATGGATCGCAGCAAAAGCACAAGAGCTAGGCTTAATCGATAAACTAGGTGATAAGCAAGACGCAATTAAAGCGGCAGCAGCACTTGCTAAACTAAATCATTACGATATTAAAACGATTAAACAAAGCTTGAGCCCGCAACAAAAAATGATTCAAGATATTTTAGGTAATGCGTCGGTTAAATCTATGCTTGGCAGTAACAACGCAACAACCTCGGTGCTTGCAACGCAAGCTAACTTACAAAGTGTGGTTAAGCGTTTAAGTAGTGAAATAGATAACCTTAAAGATTATAACGATCCACAAGGTGTTTATGCGCGCTGTTTAGCTTGCTCTGTAGCACAATAAAAGTGCATCTGCCTTTATAAGCAGTTGTATTTAAAGTTATACTAAGCCCAGTTATTTTACTGGGCTTTTTTTATGAAACGTAAACGCATTTACATCGCTTACACTGGCGGTACAATTGGGATGAAAAAATCGAGTCGCGGCTATATTCCTGCAGAAGGGTTCTTAACTCAGACTGTGGTCAATAATGCAGAATTTAACCGTGAAGAAATGCCACTTTTTGATATTCACGAGTATTGCCCTTTAATTGATTCCTCTGATATGACGCCTGCTCACTGGCAGTTAATAGCAGATGATATAAAAAACAAATATCAAGACTATGATGGCTTTGTTGTCCTCCACGGCACCGACACTATGGCGTATACCGCCGCCGCCTTATCTTTTATGTTTGAAAACTTAACTAAGCCTGTAATCGTTACCGGCTCACAAATTCCCTTGTCGCAATTGCGCTCAGACGGGCAAGTGAATTTACTCAATGCTATGTACTTAGCAGCAAACTACCCTATTGCTGAAGTAAGCTTATTTTTTAATAATCAGTTGTTTCGTGGTAATCGAGCCACTAAAGCCCATGCCGATGGATTTGATGCATTTGCCTCACCAAACCTTGAACCTTTAGCGCTTTCAGGTATTAATATTCAACTTATAAAAGGCCAATTAAGCCCCTATGTTGAAAACGATTTACAAGTAACCCCCATTACTACGCAGCCTATTGGTGTGCTGCATTTATATCCGGGCATTAGTACCGAGGTTGTGAAAAGCTTAGTAAACGGTAGCATTAAAGCATTGGTATTATTAAGTTTTGGCGTAGGCAATGCACCACAAGATCCTGAATTTTTAACTATTTTAGAGCAAGCCAGCAAGCGCGGCGTTATTATTATAAATTTAACCCAATGCATAAAAGGTCATGTAAATATGGGCGGCTATGCAACGGGTAACGCGCTCCTTAATATAGGTGTGATCAGTGGTTACGATATGACATTAGAGGCTTGCTTAACTAAGCTGCATTACTTATTAAGTCAAAACCTTGAAGTAGAGACAATTCGCCACTTAATGCAAGACAATTTACGCGGTGAGTTAACCCGTTAATTTAGCGGACTTAAAATTAAAAAAGCACGCTAAATTTAGCGTGCTTTTTTTGTCGTTTTAATAATTAACCTGAACTCTGGTTGATTAACGTACTTTCGCGTCAATCCCAACTAGGTCTGTTAAATGACACACTTCACCTGTATGGGTTTTAACCCCATGCTCACCAAAGTAATCACGCTGGGCTTGTACTAAATGCCCATTACTTGGAGTGGTTAATGTAGCAAAGTAAGTTTGCGATGAGCTAAGCACCGGAAACGCTAAGCCTGTCATCATTGCTTGGCCTGTTATTTTACGCAGTGCAAATACTTCTTTATCAAGGGTGTCAATAAATTCAACGCCTTGTGCAACACTATCTAAATAATCAGCACGAATAATACAACCCGCACGCCATGTTTGCAGTGTTTTAGACAAATCTACTTTCCACTGATGCGTACGCGACGCGCCTTTAATTAAAGCCAAACCTTGGCGATAAGCAAGTAAGCTCGCTAAGGTAAATGCATCTTTAAGCTCAACTAAGTCAATTTCAACTTTAGTGGTTGCTCTATCGGCGTAAGTCATCTCTTGTGCAGCAGTTGTGTCATAAACATTCGTTAAATGACGTGCTTGTACTGCAGCTACTAAAGACGGTACTGCAATACCAAGCTCTAATGCATTTTGCGCAGTCCATAAACCTGTGCCTTTAGCGCCCACTTTATTATCAATTAAGTCCACAAGTGGTACATTATTTTGATTTTCAAGTGACAATATGTGGCTAGAAATAGACAATAAGTAGCTGTTTAAATGCTCTTGCGACCATTCGTCAAAAATTTCTGCTACTTCTTTAGGTGAACGCCCAGTGCCATGACGCAGCAATTGATACACTTCAGCAATAAGTTGCATTAGCGCATATTCAATGCCGTTATGAACCATTTTTACAAAGTGACCACTGGCTGATTGGCCCACACGAGCGAAACACGATTCACCCTTATAACTTGCAGCAACCTTTGTAAACCATGGCTCGACACGCTCCCAACCACCTTCAGATCCACTTGCCATCATTGCAGGACCATGACGAGCACCTTCTGCGCCGCCTGAAATCCCCATAGTGGCAAACTCAAATTTATTTTGGTATTTAAGCTTGCGGTTAATACCGTCTTTATAATTACTGTTACCACAGTCAACTATAATATCGCTGCACTGTACGCCTGCTTCTATGAGCTCACTGCATACAGCATCAACCAACTCGCCCGCAGGAACAAGCAACAAAATAGAACGCGGTGCTTCTAAACGTCTAACCATGTCTCCTAAATCAGAAACAATGTGCAGCTTATCAGCTAAACCTTCTGACTTAGCGCAGCTCAATAACTCTTCACCCGCATGGGGGTTTTTGTCATAAGCGACCAGCGTTATGCCCTTTTCAATTAAGTTTAGGGCAAGGTTTTTCCCCATAACGCCTAACCCTACTAATGCAACTTGCATTTAGTGCCCTCCTCGGTAACAACTAATTGGTTAGTTAATTTAAATAAATACTTTGGCACGTGTATTATATCATGAGCAAAAAAATATACTTTTATCACAATGTAATTATATCAAACAACAGCGGACTCAGGGGGAGAAATAGTCGCTAGATTAAAAATTTATAGATCATTGACGCCCCCTGACACCGGTGTCATAATGATCGCACATTCATTTTGTATATAATAGTGGCAATACAATAAAAATTGCCCATAACTAAAACTTTACCTGCTAATGGTAACTGCTTTATAAAACAAAATAACCGTCAATCTGCTTAAAATTAAGCATACAGGAGAATTAAATGCTAAGACGCACAAAAATAGTCGCGACACTAGGGCCTGCTACTGATAGAGATAACAACTTAGAAAAAATTATTTGCGCAGGTGCAAATGTCGTACGTTTAAACTTCTCGCACGGTGTGGCACAAGATCATAAAGACCGCGCCCAAGCGGTACGCGAAATTGCTAAACGCTTAGGTAAACATATTGCTATTCTTGCTGACTTACAAGGCCCTAAAATTCGTGTTTCTACCTTTAAAGAAGGTAAAGTAACCCTAGCTGTTGGTGCCAAATTTACCCTTGATGCAAAAATGGAGTTAGGCGAAGGCGATATTAACGCTGTTGGTATAGATTACAAAGAACTACCTAACGATGTAAGCGCTAATGATTTACTGCTGTTAAACGATGGCCTTATTCAGCTACGCGTTAACGAAGTTGTTGGCCACTTAGTACATTGTACTGTAACTGTTGGCGGTGTTTTATCTAACAATAAAGGGATTAACCGTTTAGGCGGCGGCTTAACTGCGCCGGCATTTACAGAAAAAGACAAAGAAGACCTACTTACAGCTGCAGAAATTGACGTTGACTATATAGCCGTTTCATTCCCACGCAGTGGCGATGATATGCGCTACGTACGCTCACTGGCTGAAGCCGCAGGTTCAAAAGCGCAGTTATTGGCAAAAATTGAACGTGCAGAAGCCGTTGAAACACAAGAAGCCGTTGATGATATTATTCTTGCGTCTGATGCGGTGATGGTTGCCCGCGGTGATTTAGGTGTTGAAATTGGTGATGCCGCGCTAATGGGCAAGCAAAAACTCATTATTCGCCGTGCGCGCTCATTAAACCGTACCGTTATTACTGCGACGCAAATGATGGAGTCGATGATCGACAATCCAATGCCAACACGTGCTGAAGTAATGGATGTTGCCAACGCAGTGCTTGATGGTACTGATGCCGTAATGCTTTCGGCTGAAACAGCCGCGGGGGATTATCCTGAAGAAACCGTTGCAACTATGGCGCGAGTTTGTTTAGGTGCTGAGTCGCAAAAAGAAACGCATGTTTCTAAACATCGTTTAGACAGTCGTTTTTCAAGTAATGCAGAATCTATCGCCCTTTCGGCTATGTATGCAGCAAACCACTTAGATTCAGTAAAAGCAATTGTTACCTTAACTGAATCAGGTAGTACGGCTAAGTTAATGTCGCGTATTAGCTCAGGTTTACCTATTTACTCGTTATCTCGCCATGCCAGTACACTAGGACAAACTGCGCTATACCGTGGTGTTTATCCAGTATTTTTTGATTCTACTAAAACTGAAAAAGACGGCATGGTTAAAGCGGCACTTGCAACACTTGTTGAACAAGGTGCTTTAGAGTCTGGTGATACAGTTATTATTACTCACGGCGACTCTATGGAAACTGTGGGCGCAACTAACACCATGAAAATTGTTACTGTAAGCTAATATTTAATACAGTAACTTAAATACAAAAAGCGAGCTAAGCTCGCTTTTTTTGTATCTACTCTGCAATCACTAACTGAAATATTAACTCGCTAATGCTGCTTTTACTTTATCGCGGTAGCTACGGCTTACTTTAAGCTCTTGACCGTTTTCAAGTACTAATAAATATTCACCACTTACTTGAGTGACCAATTTACTGATTTGTTTAGTATTTACAATTGCACTGCGATGCACGCGTACAAACAACTGCGGATCAAGCTCTTGTTCAAGCTCTTTCATGGTTTTACGTAATATATGCGTTTGCCCATCTTGGCAATGTAGGCACATATAATCACCCGCAGCATCAACCCATTGAATAGTAACAACTGGTACACGAATTATTTCGCCCTGCTCTTTTACGGCAAGCGACTCTGGGTAACGTCTATCCGTTAATGTGTCGCCTGTGGCTAATTTTTTAAGTATTTCTTCGCAATTATTACCAGTGATCCCAGCGACAAAGCTTGCTAGTTTTTTCTTATGGGCGTTGTCTTGCTGCGTTTTTAAATAAGTATGCACTTTTTCTACCGCCTGCTTAAGTCTGTTGTCATCAACGGGTTTTAAAATGTAATCTAAAGCATGTATTTCAAATGCTTTAACTGCAAACTGATCAAAAGCAGTAACAAAAACAATAGCTGGTAATACTCGTGTACTTTCGCTTAACGCGCGTGCAACTTCAAAACCGTTCATACCAGGCATTTGAATATCTAAAAAAATGAGATCTATTTTTTGATTTTTACATGTTTCAATCGCATCGGCACCGGAACTACATTGTTTGATCACTTCAATGTCAGCAAACTCTTCAAGCCTTACAGCTAAGCCTCTACGTGCTAACGGCTCATCATCAACTATAAGTGTTTTTATTTTTATCATTACTTTACTGCCTTCTCAAACGGTACTCGCAGATTAACTTTTAATCCACTTGGCGTATTATGCGATAATACAAACGAATAATTATTTTCGTAGAGCGTTTTTAATCTATCCTTGGTATTTGCAACGCCTACACCTTGAGCATTTACCAACTGACCATTAATTAGTTCTGTTCCTGGTCCATTATCACCTACTTCAAGTAATAATTCATTAGCAAACACTTGCGCCTTAATATCTATTACACCGCCCTCTACTAAGTGTGCAATTGCATACTTAATCGCATTTTCTATAATAGGTTGTAAAATCAAGCTCGGCACTAATGCCTGCTTTGCTTGCTCACTAATTTCTATATTTACTTTTAAGCGTTCATCAAACCGCACTCGCTCTATTTCTAAATAAAGCATTAAGGCATGTAACTCTTGCTCTAGCGGCACTTTTTTAATTGGATCTGTATTAAGTGTATAACGTAAAAAGTCGCTTAATTTTGACACCATTAAATTAGCATCTTTGTTCTCTTTTACCAAAATTAATGTAGAAATAGCATTGAGGGTATTAAATAAAAAGTGCGGATTTAACTGATACCTAAGCATTTTTAATTGAGCTTCGTGCGCCATGGTAGTGGCTTTTAGTGCTTTTTGACGCTCACTTTGTAATAGCTGGTAATACTTAACGCCAAAGTATAAACCACTCCAACATAAAATTATGTATACCGAATCTAAGCCTTGCTGCAGGTAGTAAAACCATTCTTCTGGCCGATAGCCATGGCGGTATATTTCCCATAAATTAAATTTTTGTACCACAGCCCATAAAGTGCCCGTAATATACGACGCGCTAAATACAACCAGCATTAATACCCAAGGTGAAGCATGCCAAATTTTTCGGTAAATATAGCGCAGCGGCACTGTCATTAAACAGCCTGCGTAGGCATTTAATAAAATAACAAATACGTAAATATCGCGCATTTCAAATACTTTAGAGCCGATATAATTTACCAAGGCGTAACCAATCCAGCCTGCTACTTGCAAGAGCCAAAAAAAACGCTGTCTGTTATCAATCAAAGATTGCCAATTCAAAATAAATTATTACCCTGTGTATTTGTCACTATTATATCGAGTTATGTAAACGCTTAGCACTACCAACCATCTTGCTTTTTAAGAGCCTTGCCGCAAACAGGTATTGATCGCATCTATTGTTACGCATAAAAAAGCGAAAGGAATAAACCTTTCGCTTTTAACGTATTTATTTACTAAATTATTGCTTAATTTAAATTAAGCAAGCTTATCAGATACCACTTTATAGGTTGGATCTTCAATTACATTAACTTGAACTAAATCGCGTGCTTTATGCAGCAGTTGCGTACAGTCTTTACTTAAGTGTCGTAGGTGTAATTTTTTGCCTGCTTTTTTATATTTATCAGCTAAGCTGTCAATTGCCTCAATGGCACTGTGATCGGCCACACGACTATATTTAAATTCAATAATAATATCGTTAGGGTCGTTCTTTACATCAAATAATTCAACAAAGTTTTTAACCGAACCAAAAAACAGCGGTCCATGTAATTCATATACTTTAGCACCTTGTTCATCAATATAGTTGGTTGTGTATATATGCTTTGCATGCTGCCAAGCAAATACCAATGCCGATACAATCACACCCACACACACTGCAATGGCTAAGTCGGTAATAACGGTAACACCCGACACTAATACAATTACAAATGCATCAGACAGTGGTACACGCTTCATCATTTTAAAGCTTGCCCATTCAAAAGTACCCAACACCACCATAAACATCACACCAACCAAAGCAGCCAGTGGGATCATTTCAATTAAACCTGAGGCAAAAATAATAAACGCAAGTAATATTAGCGCAGCACTAATGCCCGATAAACGCGAACGCCCACCTGAGTTAATATTGATCATTGACTGACCTATCATGGCACAACCGCCCATAGCACCAAACATGCCACAGGTAATATTTGCAGCGCCTTGGCCTATACATTCTTTGTTACTATGCCCACGCGTTTCTGTTATTTCGTCAATTAGGCTCAGCGTTAATAAAGACTCAATTAAACCAATTGCCGCTAAAATAAGTGCATAAGGAAAAATAATAATAAAAGTATCTAGGGTAAATGGCACCATAGGAATATGAAATTCAGGTAAACCGCCAGCAATCGTTACCGCTTCATCGCCGGTCATCCCTTTTAGGAAATCAAGTACAGTGTGCGCTTCTAAATCAAAGCCAATAACCAAGGCTGTAACTGTTACAATAGCAACTAACGACGATGGGATTGCTGTAGTTAATTTAGGTAAAAAATGAATAATAGCCATGGTTAGTGCCACTAACCCCAACATAATATACAGAGGATTCCCTGTCATCCATTGCTGACCGCCCATGCCATCGGGAACTTTAAACTGCCCCAACTGAGCTAAGAATATAACGATGGCTAAGCCGTTCACAAAGCCAAGCATAACCGGATGCGGCACCATACGAATAAACTTTCCGAGCTTAAAAACTCCAGCCAGTATTTGCAGTATGCCCATTAGCAGCACAGTGGCAAATAAATATTCAACCCCATGATCAAATACTAAACTTACCATAACAACAGCTAAGGCACCGGTTGCGCCAGAAATCATGCCAGGGCGACCACCGAAAATAGCCGTAATTAAACCAACGATAAACGCGGCATAGAGTCCAACTAAAGGTTCTACATTTGCAACAAAGGCAAACGCAACAGCTTCTGGGACCAAGGCTAATGCCACGGTTAATCCAGATAGGATATCGTTTTTAGCAGAGCTTGGCGCTTTGCTGAGTAAGTTAAACATTGAGTTCCTCAAGTGTTTTATGGACGGGTAACAAAAAAAGCGCTGAATTCTATCAAATTAGCGCCCAGTTAACAATTGTCAGTAGGGCATTAACGCTAAGCAATAAGTACTTAGCGTTAATAGATATTTGGTTACAGAGGTAGAGCGGTACTGCGTTTAACGCAAGTCATGGTCACATTAGAATGTACTTCTTGAACGTACTCTAAGCTAAGCAAGTTATCACGTACAAAGTGCTCATAGCCCTCAATACCTTGTGAAATAATACGCAGCATAAAGTCCATGGTGCCTGCCATAGTGTAACATTCAGTTACTTGATCGTAACTCAATATTAGTTTTTCAAATTCAGCAAGATTCTTTTTACCATGGTTCGATAAACGCACGTGAGCATAAACCAGCATATCAAAGCCCAGCTTTTTCTCATCTAAAAGTGCAACTTTACTTTTTATGTAACCATCTTGCTCTAGCTTAGCAATACGGCGCCAACAAGGAGATTGCGACAAACCTACTTTATCTGCTATTTCAGCGGTTGATAAACTAGCATCTTGCTGCAAAAGTGCCAAAATTTGGCGATCTACGTGATTTAGAGACATTTTATTTCTTATTTATCAGATAAACTGGCTAAATTATACATGTGTTTTAAAAAACAGTCTGCTTGTTTTTGGCAAAAAAATTATTTACTCAGCATTAACCAAACTGCCCACTTATAAAAGGATTGTTCTGTTTTTCGTAGCCTACGTTTGTATCGCTGCCATGCCCTGCAAGTATCCGGGTATTATCGGGGAGCGTCATTATTTGCGTTTTAATTGAGGTAATTAACTGCTGAGCATCTCCTTTTGGGAAATCCGTGCGCCCTACTGAGCCTTTAAATATTACATCACCCACAATAACACACTGCTGTTGTGGCTGATAAAACACCACATGACCAGGAGTATGCCCAGGGCAATGCCTTACGATAAAGTTCAACTCCCCAACGCATATTATATCGTCGTGTGCTAGCCACTCATCTGGATAAAAAGCAGTAACCGCTGCAAAACCAAACATTTGTGCTTGCATTGGTAAATTTTCAAACCAAAAGTGCTCATCTTTATGTGGGCCAATTATTTTTACGCTATAGGTATTACGCAAGGCATCAGCCGCACCAACATGATCTAAATGGCCATGCGTTAACCAAATTGCTGTTAACGTTAAATCGTGCTGTTTTAATGCCGCCACAATCTTGTTGTAATCGCCACCTGGGTCTACTACCACAGCTTGTTTGCTTTGCGAGCATGCAATAATGCGACAGTTTTGTGCAAAAGTAGTAACGGGTATTGTAATTATATGCATCTTAAATTTCTTTATCTTTTTGCTCAGCAAGTACAATGTCTTCTTCAAAAGACATTAATATTGGATATTTTAAATAAGCTTGATCGTAAAATGGGCTCTGCTCATATAACCAATTTAAGCGCGCATCGGCATCTTTGGCAAATACCTTATCGTCATTAATCTTTTTATCGAACGC
This sequence comes from Pseudoalteromonas sp. SR45-4, assembly GCF_014163535.1. NCBI lineage: Bacteria > Pseudomonadati > Pseudomonadota > Gammaproteobacteria > Alteromonadales > Pseudoalteromonadaceae > Pseudoalteromonas > Pseudoalteromonas sp. SR45-4. Next base: position 8,172 of record NZ_JACJDO010000015.1, on the reverse strand, counting down.
GAGCGCTAATTTAGGATTATTTTTGAGCATTTGGCGGGCATAAGGAATTAATGCATAGTTTTCCATGTACTCAGTACGCTGAAAAATAGTATTAAATTCGCCCCACGCAAAAAATGAGTCAGGCGCTTCGGGGTGTAATAAATGCACCGCCAACTCGCCTGCTTTTTGCTGCGTGTTCACTTGATACCAGCCATTTAAATCAACATTAATTGCAGCAACATAATCAAAGTTTGCCGAGACTCTAAATCGCCCTTCAAAGGGGGCTTTATCAAAAGTGTAATCTTTTACTTTCGCTACTTTTAATGGTTGAGTATTTACCCCTTCAAGCTGAGTAAGCTCCACACCATGCAATTTAAGTTTTGCTACAAGGTCGCTATACACTGGCGGAATAAAGAATGCTTTAGGTACTTCAACTGTATGCAGCACCTCTTTTTGCCAATAAATAGGAAGATTAGTGTAGTCTTGCTTATTACCTAAATATTTAACTTCTACTTGTCCAGAAAGTGCATTTTGTTCTCGCGCGTAACTTATGCCTTTAAATTCTATTTCGTTTGCTTGCTCAGCATAGCCGCGCTTAACACTAAGTTGTTTAGGAATAAATGCTTGCTCTTTTTTTACCGCAGCTAATAGTTCATTACTATGCTCAGCAAGCGCACTTATTGCGCCATCTAAAAACACATACGTCCCCAAAACTCGTTGTTTATAGGGTTTTAATGAATGGTTTTCAACGAGAATGGTCGGTAATGACTTTAAGTCTCCCCAGCCGTTAGAGTATCTTGGCGTAGCCACCCAACCCGCTAGGCCACTTTTAAACTCGCGCTTGTCCATAACAAATACCAGTGGTCCTGGTATATGTCCTTGCGATACCAGCTTTTCATCTATTAAAGGTTTAAAAAGTTGATTGAGTGTATCTGATACCGCCGGCGACTCGCTAGCAAACACCGGATTGTAGCCATAGGTTACATCGTATTGATAATCTGCACCGTCGGTTACATGTACATCAATATACAAATTAGGGTTGTAGTCGTTAATTACTTTTAAAACACTTTTAATTTCTGGTGTATCGAGTTTAGTAAAATCACGATTTAAATTTAGATTATTGCCATTGGTTCTAAAGCCCATTTTTACCGGACCGCGCTGATTAATACGGTTAAATGCACTACTGCGCTCGTGGCCATCTACGTTTAAAATAGGAATAAATAAAATATTAACGTTTTTTAATATATCGCGGCGCTTACCTGTTGCTATATCTCTGAGCAACATAAACATGGCATCTTTACCGTCAATTTCTCCGCCATGAATACCGGCTTGAACAAAAATGGTTGGTTTAGTATCGTTTGCTATTTGACTGGCTTGAAAATACCCTTGCTCGCTGGCAATCAACATTTTTATAGCCCGTTGGCTATTGCTGTAACCAATTGTTTGAGCTTTAAATTGCGTTGGGTTCGCAGCAACCAGTCTGTCTACAAAAGCCATCGTCTCGGCATAACTTGGTGATGCTTCACCAGAGGAAAGTTCAAAGTCAGTGGTCAGTGGACCTGCTTTTTGCATTAGGGATATGCTTTGCCCTTGCCATGGCAACAAAGGAGGTAAATGGCTGTCATACGCCACACTAGCTGATAAAACCAATAAACTTGCAAACATAAAATTCTCTAACAAACGCCTTAATTAAATAAATTATATCAATTAAACATTTTTATATGATGAAAGTGCGGTGATTCAACAAAAAAAAGCAGCCAATAACATTTAGCACTTTGTTTGTGTTTAGCGAATTATTAAGGGGAACAATAAATTTACTAAAATTCAATATACTATACAGTTTATACTAATGATAAAAGCAAACTGCGGAATAATTACTATACGCCGAACACAAAAAAAGGAGCCATAGGCTCCTTTTTAATACTTATATAAAAAAGCTTAAGCGGCCGCTAGGCCTTCTTTTGCTTTTTCAACAAGCGCTGCGAATGCAACTTGGTCATAAACAGCGATATCTGCAAGGATCTTACGATCGATTTCTACAGATGTCTTTTTAAGACCACTGATAAAACGGCTGTAAGACAGACCATTTTGACGTGAAGCAGCATTGATACGTGCAATCCATAATTGACGGAAAGTACGTTTCTTCGCACGACGGTCACGGTAAGCGTATTGACCCGCTTTAGTAACAGCCTGGAAAGCTACACGGTAAACACGTGAACGTGCTCCGTAATAACCTTTTGCTTGTTTTAAAACTTTTTTGTGACGTGCACGTGCGACAACGCCGCGTTTAACTCTTGCCATTTCTAAAAACCCCTATTAAGCGAACGGTAACATACGTGAAACTAGACCATGGTCATTTTTATGAACCATCATCTTAGGACGTAGGTGTAACTTACGCTTAGAAGTTTTCTTAGTCAGAATATGACGAAGATGCGCTTGTTTACGCTTGAAACCGCCAGAAGCAGTCTTTTTGAAACGCTTAGCTGCGCCTCTGTGACTTTTTAGCTTATAAGCCATTGCAATAACTCCAAATTGTATTGCATTTAAATTAGTAAGCAGGCGTGAGATATATTGCTATAGCTCCACTTTCAGGCCTAACTTACTGCCATGTTCCGGTGAAAACCCAGCATAAATGCTGCAATCTTACTTTAAACCGGTTAACTCAGGTGAATATTTACATATTACTTGCAGACCTGAGCTATTTTCGGTGCGTATTATCGCTTAAAAATTATTTTTTAGCAACAGGCGCCATCATCATAACCATTTGGCGACCTTCAACGCGATTAGGGAAAGACTCAACAACTGCAAGCTCCTCCAAATCGCCTTTGATACGGTTTAATAATTCTATACCAATTTCTTGGTGAGCCATTTCACGACCACGGAAGCGAATCGTAATTTTAGCTTTATCGCCAGCTTCTAAGAACTTACGTAAGTTGCGCAGCTTAACCTGATAATCACCTTCATCCGTACCAGGACGGAATTTGATTTCTTTTATCTGGATTTGCTTTTGCTTCTTCTTCTGCTCTTTTAGTTCTTTGCTTTTTTCAAAGATGAACTTACCGTAGTCCATGATTCTACAAACAGGCGGCTCAGCGTTCGGGCTAATCTCTACAAGATCAACACCCGCTGCATCAGCCATAGTTTGCGCGTCTTTTAATGACTGAATTCCAGCTTGCTCGCCGTCAATGTCAATTAAGCGAACTTCTTGAGCTGTAATTTCTTCGTTAATACGATTTTTTTGGGCTGTTTGTTGCCCTTTCTTGCCGCCTCTAATAGTACGTTCCTCCAAGAATATCAATAATAGTAAGCGTGTAATTGGCTGTTTGTAAATGCCTTACACGCTCGATTTTTTATTGTCGACTTTTTATCTCTTCGCTAATTTTAGCTACAAAGTCATCAACATTAAATTTGCCAAGGTCTTCACCTGTGCGGGTACGTACTGCTACTTCTTGTTGTTCAACTTCTTTATCGCCAACAACAAGTAAGTAAGGAATACGCTTAAGTGTATGCTCTCGGATTTTAAAGCCAATCTTCTCATTTCTCAAGTCAGCAGTGGCTCTAATTCCAAGTTTATTTAATTTTTGTACAACTTCTTTAACATAATCGGCTTGTTTATCGGTAATATTCATAATTACCACTTGCTTTGGCGCAAGCCACGTAGGGAATAAACCAGCGTATTCTTCAGTTAAAATACCAATAAAGCGTTCAATAGAACCTAAAATAGCACGATGTATCATAACTGGGGTGCGGCGTTCGTTATTTTCAGCAACATAAGTTGCGCCTAAACGACCCGGTAATGCAAAGTCTAGTTGCACTGTACCACATTGCCACGCTCTGTCTAAACAATCGTACAAAGTAAATTCAATTTTAGGGCCGTAAAATGCGCCTTCACCTGGTAGGTAATCAAATTCAATCTCGTTTAGTTTAAGTGCTTCGGCTAATGCCAGCTCTGCTTTATCCCACATATGGTCTTCACCAATACGTTGCTCTGGACGTGTTGAGAGCTTAACCACGATTTTTTCAAAACCGAATGTCTCATATGTATCATAAACCATCTTAATACACGCTGAAACTTCGTCCATTATCTGCTCTTCGGTACAGAAAATGTGCGCATCATCTTGGGTAAAGCCACGTACACGCATTAAGCCATGTAGTGCACCCGATGGCTCGTTACGATGACAACAACCAAACTCAGCCATACGTAGTGGTAAATCGCGGTACGATTTTAAACCTTGATTAAATATTTGTACGTGACCTGGGCAGTTCATTGGTTTAATCGCGTATTCGCGCTTTTCAGATACTGTGGTAAACATAGCATCTGCATATTTTTCCCAGTGACCTGATTTTTCCCATAACGAACGATCCATCATCATTGGACCTTTTACTTCTTCGTAATCGTATTCACGTAGTTTTTCACGCACAAACTCTTCAAGCTCACGGTAAATGCTCCAACCATCGTTGTGCCAAAATACCATACCTGGCGCTTCTTCTTGCCAATGCCATAAATCAAGTGCTTTACCAATACGGCGGTGATCACGCTTTTCAGCTTCTTCAAGGCGTTTTAAATACGCTTTAAGTTGCTTTTTATCGCCCCACGCTGTGCCGTAAATGCGTTGTAGCATTTTGTTTTCTGAATCACCACGCCAATATGCACCCGCTACTTTCATTATTTTGAAGTTTTGGCAAAATTTCATGTTAGGTACGTGAGGGCCACGACACATGTCTACATATTCTTCGTGATGATATAACCCTGGACGGTCATCTTTAGCGATATTTTCATCCAAAATTTCTATTTTGTATGTTTCACCACGCGCTGCAAATACATCGCGTGCTTCTTGCCAGCTTACGGTTTTTTTAACTACATCGTAGTTTGTTTTAGCAAGTTGCAACATACGCTTTTCAATCGCGTCAAGATCATCTTGAGATAACGACTGTTCCATATCAATATCGTAATAAAAGCCGTTATCAATAGTAGGACCAATTGCCATTTTTGCATCTGGGAAAAGCTGCTTAACCGCATGCCCAATTAAGTGTGCACACGAGTGACGAATAATTTCTAAGCCGTCGTCGTCTTTTGCGGTGATGATTTCAAGGCGCGAATCTTCACTTATTAGGTCACATGCATCAACACGCTCGCCATTAACACGGCCAGCAATGGTCGCTTTAGCGAGTCCTGGGCCAATATCGTTGGCAACATCTAGCGTACTTACTGGGTTTTCAAAACTACGTTGACTTCCGTCAGGGAGAGTAATAACTGGCATTATAAATCCTTGCTACAGTGGTGACACCTACAATGTATCACGTGTATTTTTTAAATTAATTAAATGAGAATGACTCGACAACGCTCTTACGAATAAGCATTGACTATTTTTCGCCAAATTTGGCTAATGTAGATGCTGAGTCTGCTCAACTACAAAAAAGATATTGTCGCGTGCAACGCTACTAATTACAAGTTTAAAGCGGCTAAAACACCTGCTATTTTGTTATAAAGGCTAAATTAATAATGTTTCGGCGCAGATTTTATTGCATCAATATAATAAATCTAATCGCCGTTAAATTTACAACTGACTTAAGTGCTTACTCTCGCAATTTAATGGATGTTGCGTATAATACTGGGTAATTAAGTTATATTAGAGAATAGTAATGAGAACATGTGGTGTAGATATTACCGGTAGTGATGTACTACTTTGTATTTTAAGTAAAGATAATGACGTATTTGATATTCGCGACGTGCGCCAAACACGCTTTACCTTAGGTAACGGTAACGACACAGAAGTAATGCGTAAGTTTCAGTTTGATTTTGCCAAGCTAATGCAAGATTACCAAATTGATTCTGTTGCAATACGTCAACGTGCTCCAAAAGGTAAATTTGCTGGTAGTGCTAATGGTTTTAAAATGGAAACCGCGATTCAGCTAATCGAAAACCTTGATGTAAAATTATTTACAACAACCGAAATTAAAGAGCAAGTTAAACGCAACCCTATCCCCATTGATTTTGAGGATACCGGTCTTAAAAAGTATCAAGAAAATGCTTTTGTAAACGCTTACGTTTATATTATGAAAAAAACTTACCGCAGCGACGAAATGTAACCTCATTTAGTCGTTGCTAAAAGCGCGTACTTACAGTGTAAGGCGCGTTTTTTTTGCTTTATTTTTGCTTATTTCATTTTCAGCAACAAACCTAAGACATTAGTCTACCCCCCTTCCCTTTGTCGACAATATATGTTTATTTATCATTCAAGCAATTCATATCTACTGATACGGAGAATGACATGAATGTAACAACAAAAGCGGTTAAAGAAATAGAAAAAATAAACCCTATGCCGCTATTGCAGAGTTATTTTAAAGGAATACAAAGCACCCCATTAACCAAACAAACCATAGGTGACTACTTCGACAGCATTGTCGACAATACCCCCGACGCATTAGCCGTGGTTGTGCACCATCAAAACATTCGCTTGAGCTATAAAGAATTTCAGCATCAAGTTAATCAATTAGCCATGGGTTTACTTGCACTGGGTATTAAGCCTGGAGAAAGAGTAGGTATTTGGTCACCAAATAACATCCAATGGTGTTTAACTCAGTTCGCCACCGCTAAAATTGGCGCAATTATGGTCTGTGTAAACCCAGCTTATCGCCCCAGCGAATTGCAGTACGCTTTAAACAGCGTTGAGTGCACCACCTTAATTACTGCTTCCGAATTTAAAGGCAGCAACTATCTGCAAATGCTACAAAGTTTGGCGCCAGAGCTAGCAGAGTGCGAAAAAGGTCAGCTTAATGCCGCTGCTCTTCCCACGCTTAAAAACGTAATTAGAATTGGTGATGAAGCAAGCTCTGGCATGTTTTCATTCGCTGAAGTAACCGCACTTGCAACTCAAGAGCATAAACAGCAGTTAGATTCAGTCGCCGCAACTCTTAATTGCAATCAAGATATCAATATTCAATTTACGTCTGGCACCACTGGCAACCCCAAAGGGGCAACGCTTACCCACAAAAACATTTTAAATAATGCGTTATTTGTTGGTGAAGCCATGCACATTACCAATAAAGATAAAATATGCATACCTGTGCCACTTTATCATTGCTTTGGTATGGTACTTGGCAGTTTAGTGTCTATGAGCAAAGGGGCTACAGCAGTTTATCCTGGGGATGCATTTGATCCAAAAACAACTCTCGAAGTAGTACAAAATGAGGGCTGTACAGCACTGCATGGTGTACCGACCATGTTTATTAGTGAGCTTGAATTAAGTAACTTTAATGATTACGACTTAAGTACATTACGCACTGGTGTAATGGCCGGCTCTACCTGCCCAGAGCAAGTAATGCGCAAAGTACAAACTTTAATGAATATGCACGAAGTAGTTATTGCATATGGCCAAACTGAGTGTAGCCCTATTAATAATATTACTGAAACCGACTCATCAATTGAGCGCCAAGTAACCACAGTAGGCCGTGCATTAGCGCATACCGAAGTTAAAATAATTGACGAGCTAGGTAATATTCAACCCGTAGGGCAATCGGGTGAAGTATGTAGTCGCGGTGCAGGTATTATGCGCTGCTACTGGAACGATGAAGAAAAAACCAAAGCGACTATAGATCAAGATGGTTGGCTGCATTCTGGCGACTTAGGGGTAATGGACAGTGAGGGCTTTGTTAGTATTGTTGGCCGCATTAAAGACATGATAATTCGCGGCGGCGAAAATATTTATCCCCGCGAAATAGAAGAAGTGCTTTATACCTACCCAGGTGTTCAAGATGCCGCTATATTTGGTATTAGCGACGAAAAATACGGTGAAGAAGTATGCGCCTGGATCCAACCAAAAGAAGATGCGGTTTTAGATGAAGAGCAAATACGGTTATTTTTAAAAGACAAATTGGCTTACTTTAAAGTGCCTCGCCATATTCGTTTTGTTGAAAATTACCCTATGACGGTAACCGGTAAACTGCAAAAGTTTAAAATGCGCGAACAAATGCAAGAAGAGTTAGCAGAAAAAGCATTTTCATAATTATCAACTTTAACAAAGCGCAGCCTAAAACAGGCTGCGCTATTATTATAGCAAACGTGCACTAACTAACCTGAGCTCCGGATAATAAACTTATCTCAAGCAGCTGTTTTCAGCGCTAACTGCGTTGAATTTACTTGCAATAGGCCAGCTATTGACGCGTAAATTCGCCTTGTTTTCACTGAAAACC
>NZ_JACJDO010000152.1:0-202 GCF_014163535.1 Pseudoalteromonas sp. SR45-4 | reverse complement strand
AAGAGTTAACTAAATGGCACTGAATGGTACTGCTACCATTCTTTTTTTTACTTTTGAAAACTCTTGATAAATACAAAGTATCTATCAGAATTTTATTATCAGCTTTTCCAAATTTTTAAAGAGCATATTAATTAGTTATCCCGAAGGACAAGCACTAATTAACAATCATCTGTGTGGACACTACGAACAAATAAGTTCTAAA
>NZ_JACJDO010000151.1:0-202 GCF_014163535.1 Pseudoalteromonas sp. SR45-4 | reverse complement strand
TAGCGAGACGCGAACTACTCAGAGAGTTAAATAAAACTTCGGTTTTAAATTGTCGAAAGAAAGTTTAAAACAAAGTATTGACTCGAAAAATAAAGGATGTATTATACGCATCCCTTGAGACGCTAAAGCGACTCAAAACGTTCTTTAACAATATAAAGCAATCATCTGTGTGGGCACTCGTACAGATTGAGTTCTAACAGCC
>NZ_JACJDO010000150.1:0-214 GCF_014163535.1 Pseudoalteromonas sp. SR45-4 | reverse complement strand
ACACAAAGCCTATGGTCGAGATTTAAGTGGTTGAAAAAGCAATTCTGGATTGAGAAAACCTTTTGGTCTGACGGGTATTTTGTTTGCTCAGTTGGAAATGCTTCTGCTGATACAATTCGAAAATACATTCAAAAATCAGGGCTAGTTATTCCGATTCATCCCATCGACGCCGCTTCGCGTCGATCAATGGGTTTTCTCGGAAGGATTCGATAAA